>SLJS01000128.1 GCA_007135015.1 Alcanivorax sp.
GGCGCTTTTTCCGGGGAGGCGCCCCTGGTGGCTGGCGGTTCCCAGGTCCCGGCCGTTTTCTTCGCGGAAGCTGCTCCCCCAGCGGGCTTCGCCGGCTCTTGCTCGCCCAGCAGCGGGATCTGCTCCTCCGCCGGGGCGGAATCATCCGCTTCCGGCTCCAGGATGGGTACGTCATCGGCACTGTCGTCTTTATCGCCCAGCAGGCCCTGGACCTGGTCCAGGTCGTTGAGCAGCGCATCGCGCTCCTTCTCGAGGAAGGGATTGGGACGGTCCTGTTTGCCTTTTTTTGCCATCGTCAGCCCCGGAGTCGGTGATCCTGCACCGGATAGTTCCGCTCGCGGTAGAACTTCCAGCGCAGGCGGGCCTCCCTGCGCTCATTCTCGTCTCCGGCAACCAACTCTGCAACCCGCTGAAATTGGTCGCAAAATTCCGGCACTGTCCGGTCCAGGTTGATCAGCACATCCCGTTGTCCGCCCGGGTCGCCGTGGCCGATCACTATGGGCGTTGTTTCCGCCTCTTCGGTGCCGGCCAGGGCATGGGGCAGGAAGTCTTCCCGGGGCTGTTCCCAGAACGCCCGGTCCAGCGCCCGGGCACTGTCGGTGTCCGGGGCATGGAGATAGATCCGGTGGCCCTGCTGCCAGGCCTTGCGCGCGATACGCCGGGCCAGCTCCGTGCGGGCCCCGGGGCGGGCGTCATCCAGAATGTAGAAAAGCACCTCGGTCACGGGCTATTTCTTCCCTGCCTCGTCCATCAGCCAGCGGGTGAGCATGGGCACCGGCCGGCCGGTGGCTCCCTTCTTGTTGCCGCTGGTCCAGGCGGTGCCGGCGATGTCCAGATGGGCCCACTTGCTGTCGCGGGTAAACCGGGACAGGAAGCAGGCAGCGGTGACCGAGCCGGCCTTGGGACCGCCAATATGGGCCACATCGGCGAAGGGGCTTTCCAGCTGCTCGTGGTATTCCTCCCAGAGCGGCATGGGCCAGCCCCGGTCTCCCGTGGTCTCGCCCGCCTCCAGCAGCGCCCCGGACAGTGCCTCGTCGTTGGCGTAGACCGCCTGGGCATGGGCGCCCAGCGCGATCACGCAGGCGCCGGTGAGCGTGGCGATGTCCACGATGGCCTTCGGCTTGTGCTTCTGCTGCACCCAGGTGAGCGCATCGCAGAGCACCATGCGGCCTTCGGCGTCGGTGTTGAGAATCTCCACCGTCTGTCCGGAAAGCGTGCGCACGATATCGCCGGGGCGGGTGGCGCGCCCGTCAGGCATGTTCTCGGCGGCGGCCACGACGCCCACCAGATTGATCGGCAGGTTGAGCTCGCAGACGGTCCGGATCGCACCGAATACGCTGGCGCCGCCGCACATGTCGAACTTCATTTCATCCATGTTCGCGCCGGGTTTGATGGAGATGCCGCCGGTGTCGAAGGTGATGGCCTTGCCCACCAGTGCCAGGGGCTTGCCCTTGCCCTTTTTCCACTCGAACACGATGATCCGGCCGTCGCGCTCGCTGCCCCGCGCCACGGAGCAGAAGGCGCCCATGCCCATTTTCTCGGCCTGTTTCTCGGTGATGACCTGTACCTTCAGGCCCTCGTACTGCTTTTCCATCTTCTTCGCCTGCTCGACGAGATACTCCGGATGGCAGACGTTGCCCGGCTGGTTGCCCAGGTCCCGGGCCAGGGCCGTGCCCCGGGCCACCGCCGCGCCTTCGCTCTGGGCCTGCTTCAGTGCCCGGGCATTGCCCTCGGTGAGCAGGGTCCACTTCTTCAGCCGCGGAGCGGGGCGTTTTTCCGTGCGGTACTCGTCGAACCGGTAGAGCGCATCCTCCAGCGAGCGGGTGCCCTCGCGGACCACCCAGGGGGTGTCGCGGCCGCTGACCTCGATATTGTCGAGAATCCAGGCGGCGCCGGCCGCGCCGGTTTCGGCCAGGGCACCGGCCACGCGGGCGGCGAGCTTGAGAAAGGGGCCGGTTTCCAGTGCCTTGTCCGTGCCCGTACCCACCAGCAGCATGCGCTTGGCCGCCAGGCCCTCCGGACGCTGCACCAGCAGGGTCTTGAGCTTGCCCCCGGTGAAATCGCCGCTTTTGACCAGTTCGCGAATCTGTTTGAGAGTGGCCTCGGGCAGGGAGGCGGGTGGGTTCCTGCCGTCGTTGCCCGTCACCACGACCAGGCAGTCAGTTCTGGTCTGGGCCGGGTTCTTGCTGCTGACCGAGTAGTCCATGACGAGTCCTCTTTTCAGGAAAATGGTTGCCGAACGTGTCGCGGACGCACCTCGCCACGGCTACGGGTTACAATGCGCCCGCTGGAAACCGGGAAGGACTGGAGCTTGATTCTCTACCGCTACGTCAACCGACAGCTGTTCATGACCACGGTGGTGGTCACCTTCGTGCTGGTGATGGTGCTTGTGAGCGGGCGCTTTATCAAGTATCTGGCCGAAGCCGCCGTGGGGGACATTGCCGCCGATGTGCTGTTCAGCATCATGGCTTTCCGCCTGCCGGAGTTCCTGCAGCTGATTCTGCCGTTGAGTCTGTTCATCGCCGTGCTGCTGGTGCTCGGGCGCATGTACGTGGACAACGAGATGGTGGTGCTGCGCGCCTGCGGCGTCAGTCAGGGCAGACTGGTTCGTGCCATCGCGGCTCCGGTTGTGGTGACCACCCTGGTGGTCGGCTTCTTCACCCTCTACGTCACGCCCCGGGGCGAGGCCGAGGTGGGGCGCATCTTCGAGGAGCAGCGGGACCGTTCCGTGCTGGAGCTGCTTACGCCGGGGCGCTTCCATGTGCGTGGCTCCGGAGGCGACTACCGGGCCACCTATGCCGAAACCCTGGACCGTGAAGCAGGCATGCTGCGCGAGATCTTTCTGTCGGACTTTCGCCCGCCCGCCGAGCACGACGAGGGCGAAGGCGAGATGCTTACCGTCTGGGCCGAACGGGGCCGCATCATCGAGCGTGACGGCATGAGTTATCTCGAGTTGCGGGAAGGCCGTCAGTACCGGGGCAAGCCGGGCGACGGGAACTTCCTGCGCGGGGCCTTCGACCAGGCGCTGGTGCGCATTGGTCCGCAAGGTACCCGCGACCGTGACCCGGGGGTGAGCACCTGGTCGACCCGCGAGCTGCTGGCCAGCGACAAACCCGAGGCAGTGGCCGAGCTGCACTGGCGGCTTTCGCTGATCCTGATCGTGCCCGTAATGATCATCGCCGCCATTCCCCTGTCACGGGTGAACCCGAGGCAGGGCCGTTTCGGCAAGCTGATTCCGGCGATCCTGCTCTACCTGCTCTATGCCGGCTTCATCATGGTCATGCGCGGCTGGATCGCCGATACACCGGCGCAGGAGCGGCCCGTCTGGTACCACACCGGATGGGTTCACCTGGCCGCCATTGCGGTGGTGGCGATGCTGTATCTGTGGCCCATGTTTCAACAGCGCCGGGTACGCGGAGGCGTGACATGACGCGTATCCGCCGCTACCTCTGGACCGCCGTGCTGGCCCCTTCGCTTGCGGTGCTGGGCGTGCTGCTGGCGCTGGATGTGCTGTTCAGCTACATCTCCGAACTGGAAAGCCTCAGTGGCGACTATCAGGCCCTTCAGGCACTGCAGTTCGTGGTCACCACAATTCCGCGTCGCGCCCACGAGTTCCTGCCGCTGGCGGTGCTGCTGGGCACCCTGCTGGGACTGGGGATCCTCGCCAGCAGTGGAGAGCTCACCGCTATCCGCGCGGCGGGCGTGTCCATCATGAGGTTGAGCTGGATGGTGCTGCGCCCGGCCATCGTGCTGCTGGCGCTGGGCATGCTGCTCGGCGAGTACGTGGTGCCGGATGCCGAGCGGATGGCCCAGACCAACCGGGCACTGGCCGAGGGCGGCGACGAGATCCTGCGATCCCGGGAGGGATACTGGCACCGCGAGGGCAATGAGTTCATTCATATCAATGCCGTCGAGACCGGGGGCGTGCTTCACGGTATCACCCGCTACCGTTTCGACGAGGACCGAGCGCTGGTGGACACCCGGTTTTCACGCAGAGCCATCTATCAGCCCGAGGAGCGGCACTGGTTCGTCCAGGAAACCCGTGGCAGCGCCCTGCGTGACGACCGGGTGGAAACCTACCGGCTGACCTCCGACATCTGGGAGACGGAACTGACCCCGGAAATGCTGGCGATCGTGGTGCTGGACCCGGACCGCCTGGCGCTGAGCAGCCTGTGGGAGTATGCCGTCTATCTGGAGCGTCAGGGCCTGGAGGCGGGTGAATACCTGCTGGCCTTCTGGCAGAAACTGCTGATGCCGGTGGCAACGCTTGGCATGGTGCTGATAGCCATTTCCTTCATCTTCGGGCCGTTGCGGGAAGTCAGCATGGGACTGCGCCTGACCTCCGGCATCATGGCCGGCATGCTTTTTCACTACGGCCAGCAGTTTTCCGGCCATGTCAGCCTGGTCTTTCAGATATCGCCCCTTCTCGCGGCGCTGGCGCCCGCCCTGTTCTGCGTGCTGCTGGGCGTGTGGCTGCTTCTCAGGGTGCGCTGATTGCCACCGACGGCTTCCCGGACAGAAGGGCTTTGAGCATTGAACCCGGGCCGGTTTACATTCGCGGAAGAGGCTGCCGAAGAGGCCGTTCGCGGCCTTTTCTAGAGCAGGAGTCCATTCATCGTACGTAGCCACGGTGAACGACGGAGAGCAACGATGAGTATGGACAGTCGGGGCGCGATACGCTGGGTTTCCGCCGTGCGCACCCACGAGGGAAAGGTCCGTGATCGTAACGAGGACGCTGTCCTTGCCCACCCGGATTGCGATCTCTGGGCGGTGGCCGACGGAATGGGCGGCCATGCCGCCGGAGATCGTGCCAGCGCCATGGTGATCGAGGCGCTGCAGGCGGTGAGGCCCGCCGGGCATCCGGCAACCACCGCGGAGCACACCATGGAATGCCTGGAGCGCGCCAATTCCGGGATCCGCGACTACGCGGCCACCGAGCATGGCGGGCGGACCATGGGCACCACGGTGGTGGTCATGATCGGCGGGCTTCGCCACGGTGTCTGTATCTGGGCCGGGGACTCGCGGCTCTATCGCCTGCGCGAAGACGTGCTCGAACAGATCTCCCGTGATCACAGCGAAGTGCGCAGACTGGTGGAGGAAGGACTGATCAGCGAAGAGGAGGCCGACGGCCATCCCAACGCCAATGTGATCACCCGCTCCGTGGGCGCCTCGCCGGAGCTGCTTCTCGATACACAGGTCTTTACCGTGGTCCCGGGCGACCGATTCCTGCTCTGCAGCGACGGCCTCTATAATGAACTGCCCCCGCAGGAGCTGGCATCCGCCCTGGGGCAGGGCGGTGTCACCGAAGCCACCCGTGTGCTGCTGCAAAGGGCGCTGGATCAGGGCGCGCGGGACAATGTGTCAGTGGTAGTGGTGGAGGCCGAACAGGGATGAACAGGCACAGGGAGGACCCGCTGGAAACGCTCAACGAAGCGTTGCTTGACCTGGGCCGCCGCCGCGCAAGCGGGGAACTGGATGCGGACAGCTATCGCACGGAGTGTTACCACCTGCTCGCCAGACTGGAGGACAACGGTCTGGCCGAACAACGTCACGCCAGGCCCACGGCGGGGATCCCCCGCCGCAAGGGTGTCAGTCTCTGGTTCTGGCTGGTGCCGATCTTCCTGGCGCTGATCTTCCTCGGGGGCCTGGCGGGGATCCTGTTGTGGATTATTGAGTAGGAGTGTTGAGCACGGTGCCTGGCGGCACCTTCTGGCACGCTCCCAGCACGGGGCTTGCGCCCCTCCCTGCATGCGGCCTTTGGCCGCTCCCAATGCATCCTCCGGATATGCCTCAAGGAGAACCTGCCACCGAAAGCCCCCCCCGATTCCAATGGCCGGGAGTCGCCGAAGGCGACGTGCTGGAAGGTCGCGTAGCGACCGTGCCGGGAGGGGCCGCCAGGCACCGTGCTCAACACTCTTATTTTTCCATCACCGTTTCCGTCTGGGACATGCGGTCATGGAAACTCTGGTGGGGCGGGACGAGCACCAGCAGATAGCCTGCGCCCAGCAGAAGCCAGGACAGGGCACCGGCGACCATGCGGAGGATGGTCTGGGAAACCCGCATGGGTCGGCCCAGGGCGTCGCGAACCCGGATGCGCCAGGCGCGCATGCCCAGTGTCTGTCCGCCCCGCAGCCAGAACCAGGCATAGAATGCCCAGGTCAGCGCCAGCAGCAGGGGAAACAGCACATTGCGGAGAAACCATTGCGGAGGCCGCTCCACGCCGTTGACCTCTTCCATGGGCAGGCCGCTCCAGCCATAGAGCAGGACCAGCGCGCCGGTGACCACGAACCAGAGAGCCACCAGCAGCAGCAAGTCATAGACCGCCGCGGCCAGGCGCCGCCACAGCGGCGCGGGGGGGATGGAAAGCGGTTCCTGATGCAAGAGCCTTTACTCCCGGACGAACAGTGTCGCGAAGCTACCTGAACCCGCGGCACTTGAGAAGTCCGCAAACGGGTTGGTCCGCATTACGGCCTTCATACGGGCTACAGCACGTGGGCGGCGAGCAGACCAGGCGAAATGCAGGCAGGCGTAAACCTCTCCGGCAACAGCCTGTCAGGGCCTTTCCAGGCCGTGCAGAAAGAGCTGAAAGAGAACGGCCAGATCATCCAGGTTCGCATTCAGGCGATGGCCGTCGGGAAGCAGGTGCAGGGTGGCGCCATTTTCCCTGGCAAAGTCCACACTGTGGCGCCAGGGGATCAGTTCGTCCTCCCAGCCGTGGACCACCGTGATCGCCGGAGCCTTCGGGCGATGGTCGCGCACCTCGTAGTCGCCGCCCACAAAGAGCGCCGGAGCCAGCAGAAAAAGCCCGGCCACCGGCCGCTCCGAGGCCACCACCGACGACACATAGCCGCCCATGGAAGAGCCCGCCAGCACCACCGGTTCGTCGAGGCGTTCCAGATGCGCGCGCAGTCTGTCCACACGCGCGCCCGGGTGCGCAAGGCCCCGGTAATCGATGCTCTCGGCGGCGAGCCCCTCGTTGGTGGCTTCCTCCGCAAGGCGGCTGATCTTGGTGCCCCAGGGCCCGGACTCCTTCCCGTGACTGAAAACGATCCGCATTGTTCTTCTCTCCGCCGCACGCAAATGTATCGTTCGCGGCCCCGCATTATGCGGGCTGGTTCCTCCGCCCTGCCAGACAGGCATGTCGCACGGAAACGAACCAGATTCTGCTGTATACCCGTGAGGTTGGACGCCTTATCGCGGCGGGGTACCATGAGCAAAACCCGAAGCCACAGGGGAGGTGCTACATGAGTGCCACCGTTACGTCAGCATTGCCCGCATCGGAAATCACGGTCAGGGAACTGCAAGGCTGCAATGTGGAGGAGCTGGAAGCGCTCTACCGGCAGGCGCCGGAGCCTGACAGCGTGAAGGGGCTCGACGGCAAGCCGCAAGGCAGGATGCTTGCCACCGTCGGCCTGGACTGGAAACCGGTTGCCCAGTTGCTGCGCGCGTTCAATGAAACTCCGGTGTTTCCCTGGCTCGGCAAGGGCTTCTCCGCCGAGACGGAGGCCACTGGCAGCGGCAATAATCGCATCAACCTGCTCGGCTACAGAACGGAGTGGTTTACCTTCGATACCCGGCTGGAGCCGTCGGTGATCGACGGGCGCACCTGCATCCTGCTTGACTACGATCACGACGACAATCCGTTCCCTATCCGGCGGATTCGTGACGAGCTGCGCGAGGTGTCTCCCGGTGTATTCCTCGGCCCCGCGATGGCGCGCACCGGCACACGGCACATTCCGATTCTCTATTTCTCCGTGGACTGCACCAACGGAAACGCTGGAGAGCCGTAAGCGCGGGGAAAGCAACGCGGGCAGGGCCGGAAGACGTCAGCGGGCGCTTCCGGCCCTTTTGCTTTATTGATCTTCATGAACGCGCACGGAAGATGGCCTACCAGGGCAGCGGTTCACCCTGTGCGTGCCAGAATGTGCCGGTCCTTTCGATGTCCAGTTCATCGAGGCGCGCGATCAGCCCGGCGGCGGCTTCCTCCGGTTCCACATGGCCGTTTCCGCCCACCATGTCCGTGCGCACGAAACCGGGATGAAGCAGGAACACCGCGATGCCCCGGGGCCTGAGGTCCTCGGCGAGAGATTTGCCCGCCATGTTCACCGCGGCCTTGGACATGCGATAGCCGTAGGAGCCGCCGGAAGTGTTGTCGGCGATGGAGCCCATGCGGCTGGTGATGATCCCGATCTTTCCGCCTTCGCCGAGATTGCCGGCGAGCGCATCGGCCACGCGAAGCGGCCCCAGTGCATTCACTTCGAACTGCCGACGGATGCCGTCCCGGTCCAGCTCGCCCAGTCTCTGCACGGACATGACCCCGGCATTGAGAATCAGCCAGTCGAGCCGTTCGCCTTCAAGCTTTCGGGCGAGCCCGGCGACATCTTCGTCGCGGCTGACATCCACACCGGTTTCCACACGGGCGCCGGTGCGATCGAGTTCCGGGGAGCTTTTCCGGCATGCGGCAATGACATGATCTCCCCGTTCGGCAAGATGCCGGGTCAGGGCCAGGCCGATGCCACGGTTCGCGCCGGTAACCAGGATATTCGCCATGGTGTGCCTCCTTGTGGTTGCCTGGACCCGTGACTATGAACGCTGCCGCGGGAGTGCTCAACCCGTATGCAACCGGGCCGGGCGGCCGGGCGCCGCAACCACCCGCTTTTCCTGGATAACCGTTAGAATGCCCGCTCGTCGAAGTTCACGACCAGTCAGGATTCCCGAATGAGCAAGCCACACCTTTTCACCACGGCCCGCAATGCGCGCGACCTGCTGTTCCGTCCCGAGACACTGAGTCGCGCCGGTCAGACCCCGTACCGGGTGATTGACGACGATGGGCTGATCCGGGTGCGCTACTATCCGCCCCTGGAAGAGGAAAGCGTCACGCTGCTGGACGAGACATTGCCGGTGGCGTCGCAACCACATCGCACGCCGCTGGTGATCGTGCCGCCGCTGGCGGTGAACATGCTGATCTATGACCTGTTTCCGGAACGCAGTCTGGTCCGCTATCTGCGCGCACGGGGTTTCGAGCTGTATCTGATCGACTGGGGCCGGCCGGACGCCTCCCATGACGACTACCGGCTGAAGACCTATTTCGCCGAACTGCTGCCGGACAAGCTTGCCCGCATCCGCGAACACAGTGGCAGCCGCCGTCTTTCGTTGCACGGCTGGAGTTTCGGTGCCCTGTTCAGTCTCTGCTACAGCGCCCTCGGCACGGACCCGGATCTTGCCAGTCTGGTACTGGTGGGCGCGCCTTGCGACTACCACCACGAAGGCGCCCTGGGCCGGCAGTACCGGCGCCTGGCCCGGCGCATGCGCCGGGTCCGTGCGGTCACCGGACTGCGGGTGCGCCGGATGCCAAAACGGCTGTTTCATTCCCCCGGCTGGGCAAACAGTCTCGGCTTCAAGCTGCTCACCCCGGTGAGCAGCCTGCAGGGCTACTGGAACCTGCTGCGCAACCTCGGCGACCGGGATTTCCTGCATGAATACGCCACCAACGCGGCCTTTCTCGAGGACATGGTTGCCTATCCCGGCGGCGTGATGCAGGACGTGATCCACTATCTGCTGGTGGACAATGTGCTCGCCAATGGCCGGCTGCCCATGAACGACGAGGCAGGCCTTGCCGACGTGCGCGCGAGCATCTTCAGCATCACCGGCGCCAACGATCCCATTGTTCCGCCGGAGGCCTCCTGGCGGATGTTTGACTTCATTTCCAGCAAGGATGTTGAGCGCGTCACAGTGCCCGGCGGGCACATGGGCGTGCTGGCGGGCAGCCAGGCTTCGAAGCGCAGCTGGAAACAGATGGCCGACTGGCTGGCCGCCCGCGACGAATGAATACCGGGCTTCAGCCGTAATTGGCCACCGTGGCGTCGTTTTCGCGGATGGCATGATGGTAGTCGCCCATGGTGGCCACCCTGGTCTGCGGGTGAAGCTCCTCGCCACTGAAGCGGCGCACCTCCAGGCACGGCTTGCACACCAGGATGGCTACCTCCGGGTCCTGCGCCAGTTCTTCGAAAATCGGGCCCAGCGCCGGTGGCCCACAGGCGTGGATATCCTGCGCCAGGTCCTTCACCGCCAGCAGCACCGCGTCATGGACCAGCATCAGCGTCACTCCGTCGCCCTGTTCCCGGGCGGCTTTCGCGTGCAGGAACGGCAGCGTGGCCCGGGTGGTGTCGGTCGGTCCCCAGCTTGAAGCCATGGCGATATGCATTGCAGAAGCCTCCCTTCGGTTTTCCCTGAGTGAGCGCACAGGATGACAGCGGCGGCCAGGGCGTCAACCGGCGGGCCGAGGTGGGGAAGATGGCGCCCGCCCGGGTCTGTATACTGAACGCTATCGTGCCTGTCGGCCCGTGACGCAATGAAATCCTGGCCCGGGACTAGCCCGGATATTGCACCAAACCACTCGTATAGTTGAAGATAAGAACGATGATACGGGCTTTTCAGAGGCTTCCAGGCAAGCGGTTGATGGTGACTTTACGTTTGCCATGCACTTCGCTTGGTCTGGCCGCCGTCAGGCGCACGTGCTCCTTCAACCGTAGTCCCTGCTACGGTTTCAGTCGCGAGCACGCCTGACGACGACCATCCGCGGCGCGA
>SLJS01000131.1 GCA_007135015.1 Alcanivorax sp.
CATCGGCGGCGCGTTCCCGCAGGTAGGGGTCATCCATCTTCTCGAAATTGCGCACATGCTCGTCGATGACCATGCGCACCGCGCCCTGGGCCCAGTTGCCCTGGCGCACCTTCTCGGCGATCTCGCCGGCCAGGGCATTGCGATCGAGCATGCGCTGATAGACGTCGAACAGGGCCTGCTCTTCCTTGCCCAGGGTGCCCCGGGCACGGTCGGCCAGGGCTCGCACCTCGCCGCGCACGCGGATCAGCGCGCTGTCCAGCATGGCCAGCTCGGCCTCCGGATCCGTGATCGACCGATCCGGTATGGAGCCCAGGTCGGTGCCCGACGACAGCAGCACACCCACCCCCACGGCCGCGCCCTGACTGCCGGAGACTCCGTCGAAGAAGGCCGGCAACGGCTCGTCGTGATTGTTGCCCAGCGCCGCCAGCGCCCCCGTGGCCCGGGCATGGGCAAGCACCGCGGACAGCTGGGCCGATATGGTCACCAGGAAGGCTTCCTCGCTCTGGTCGAAGCGGCGCGCCTCGCGCTGCTGGACCACCAGCACACCCAGCATCATGCCGTGGTGAATCACCGGCACACCGAGAAAGGCGTGAAAGGGATCCTCGCCGGTTTCGGCCAGATAGTGAAAGCGTGGATGGGCGAAGGCATCCTCCAGGTTCACCGGCTCCTCGCGCAGCCCCACCTGCCCGACCAGCCCCTCGGAGACCCCCAGAGAAACGTTGCCGATCGCCTGCCGGTTCAGCCCCTCGGAAGCGGCCAGCACATAACGCTGACCGTCGTCCTCGAGCAGATAGATGGAGCACACCTCGGTGCCCATGGCCTCGCGCACCCGGTGGGCCATCAGCTCCAGGGCCCCCTGCAGGTCCTCCGCGCCGTTGACCTCCTGAACGATCCGTCGCAGCGTCTCAAGCATTGGTGCGCGCCTCCTGTCTGAGCAGGGGCGCCAGCTCCCGCAGGGCCCGGACATAGACGCCGCGCTTGAAATGCACCACCTTGCGCACCGGGTACCAGTAATGAACCCAGCGCCAGTCCTGGAACTCCGGATGCTCCGAGCGTTCCAGGTCAATACGGGTCTCGTCACCGGCCAGGCGCAGCAGGAACCATTTCTGGCGCTGGCCGATACAGCGCGGCTGACCGGGCTGCACACGCCGGAGAAAGCGCCGGGGCAACCGGTAGGAAAGCCATCCGTGCGTCTGGCCCAGCAGGTCCACATCGTCCTCGACCAGGCCGACTTCCTCTTCCAGCTCCCGGAAAAGCGCCTGCTCCGGGCTCTCGCCCGGCATCATGCCCCCCTGGGGGAACTGCCAGGCATCGCGATTGCCCACGCGACGCCCCCAGAACACCCGGCCCGCGGGGCTCGCCAGAACAATGCCCACGTTCAGCCGAAACCCCTTTTCATCAATCACACCCGTCATCACTCATCCATTTCGCCCATCTCATTAAACCTTCCCTGGCCCCACACAGGCAACGCAGCGCCAGATTCGCCGACCTCTGGTATCCTTCGCCGCGGAGGAAAGCGCATGACACTGGCCATTTTCGATCTGGACAACACCCTGCTTGCCGGCGACTCGGACCACCTCTGGGGCGAATTCCTTGTCGAGCGCGGCATTGTCGACGCCCGCGCTTACCGGGAGGCCAACGACCGATTCTACCGGGATTACCAGGCGGGGAACCTCAATATCCACGAATATCTCGACTTCGCCCTGGACCTGCTCCGGCGCCACCCTCCGGAGCAACTGGAGCAGTGGCGCCGGGAGTTCCTCGACACCCGGATCGAGCCCATCATCCTGCCCGCCGGCCGGGATCTGCTGGACAGGCACCGGCGTCGCGGCGATCATCTGATGATCATTACGGCCACCAACGATTTCATCACCGCCCCGATTGCCGAGCGGCTGGAGGTGGGCACGCTGCTGGCCACGCTCGTGGAGCGCCGGGACGGACACTATACCGGCAAGGCCACCGGCGTGCCCTGTTACCGCGAAGGGAAGGTGCGGCGGCTGGGACAGTGGCTGGAAGAAACCGGCGAGAGCCTTTCCGGCGGCTGGTTCTACAGCGACTCCCACAACGACCTGCCCCTACTGGAGCAGGTGGACAACCCGGTGGCGGTGGACCCGGACCCACTGCTGGAAGAGACGGCCCGCAAGCGGGGCTGGCACATAATGAGCCTGAGAGAAGAATGAGAAAGAATGCTCCCCTGCTGCTGACGGCGCTGCTGGCGACACTGCTGGCTGCCTGCGACCCCACTCCACCGGAGCCCGAGCCCGACGAGCCCGTCATTGATGAGCCGGCGCCTGAACAACAGCGCGAGCTCCACCGCATCTTCCGTTCCGATGCCGACCCCGCCCTGCGCCGGCTGCGACCGGCGGCCACGGGCTTTCAGGACGCCATCAACGGCCTGCTCGGCGAACCGGACGCCGAGCGTCTGGAAACCGCCCGGAACGCCTGGCACAAGCTCTACGAATACTGGAATCGTTCCTTCGTGATCCTGGCGATCAGCGCCGGCGACTACCCCGAAGCGTCAAAGCGGATGGACCGGATTGATCCACTTCCGATCATGCCCGGCTATGTGGACGGCCTGCGACAGTGGCCGGACAGCGGCCTGGTCCATGACGTCACCCTCCCCCTGAACCGGGAAACGCTGCTCGAGCAGCATGACCG
>SLJS01000138.1 GCA_007135015.1 Alcanivorax sp.
CAACGTGAAGATCTCGGCGGAGCTGATTGCCCCGATCGCCATGGAAGACGGCCTGCGTTTCGCGATCCGCGAGGGTGGCCGGACCGTGGGCGCCGGCGTGGTGAGCAAGATCGTCGAATAAGCCTTCCTGCGGGGAGGTCGAGGGGCCGAGGCGCGCGAGCGTCTCGGCCCGCTGTGTTTGACCAGTACAGGCCAGTAGTTCAATTGGTAGAGCACCGGTCTCCAAAACCGGCTGTTGGGGGTTCGAGTCCCTCCTGGCCTGCCAGATTGCCGGTGCCTCTGACCGGGCACCAGGGTGAGCATTGATGAACGACAAGGCAGCAGCAACGGATACCGGGTCCTCCGCCCTTCAGTTTATCAAGTGGAGTGTAGTGGTTGCGCTTATCGGCCTGGCCGTCTGGGGCAATGCCCATTACTCGGATATTTCCCCGTTCTATCGCGCCCTGGGTGTAGTGGCAGTGGTGGCGGTGGCGGCCTTTGTGGCGCTGCAGACCGAGCAGGGCCGCGCGTTCAATTCGCTGCGCAAGGAGGCGATGGTCGAGATCCGCAAGGTGGTCTGGCCCACCCGTCAGGAAGCGGTGCAAACCACCCTCATTGTGCTGGCGTTTGTAGTTCTGGTGGCAATCATGCTGTTCTTCTTTGACTGGATTCTCAGCGGCCTGATCGCCAGGGTCATCGGCTAGGCTGAGTGGTGCCGCCGCAATAACGGGAGAGAGACCGGATGAGTTCCAAGCGTTGGTATGTGGTGCACGCCTATTCGGGCTTTGAGAAGCATGCCAAACGTGCGCTCGAGGAGCGTATCAAACTGCGCGGGATGGAAGATTACTTCGGCGAGATTCTGGTGCCCACCGAGGAAGTCGTGGAAATCAAGAGCGGCCAGAAGCGCAAGTCCGAGCGCAAGTTCTTCCCCGGGTACGTGCTGGTGCAGATGGAAATGAACGATGACACCTGGCACCTGATCAAGGAGACCCCGAAGGTGATGGGCTTTATCGGCGGTACGCCGGACAAGCCCTCCCCGATCACGGAGCGTGAAGCCCAGGGCATTCTCCAGCGCATGGACGACAGTACGGAGAAGCCCAAGCCGAAGACGCTCTTCGAGGCCGGCGAGGTGGTGCGCGTGACCGACGGGCCTTTCGCCGACTTCAACGGCGTGGTCGAGGAAGTCAATTACGAAAAGAGCCGGCTGCAGGTGGCCGTTTCCATCTTTGGTCGCTCCACCCCGGTGGAGCTGGAGTTCGGGCAGGTCGAAAAGACCTGATCCCGCTGTACAAGGGGCCTCCCGCGGGAGGCGAAAGAGAACCTCAGGGGAGCCTGACGCCGCAGGGCGGGGCGCTTGAACCCAGGGAGCATGCGACATGGCAAAGAAGATCGAGGCCTATATCAAACTGCAGGTGGCTGCAGGCCAGGCCAACCCCAGTCCGCCGGTAGGTCCCGCGCTGGGCCAGCACGGCGTGAACATCATGGAGTTCTGCAAGGCATTCAATGCCCAGACGCAGGATATCGAGGCCGGCTCACCCGTGCCCGTGGTGATCACGGTCTATAACGACCGCAGCTTCACCTTCATCATGAAGACGCCCCCGGCGTCATTCCTGCTGAAGCGGGCCGCGGGGATCAAGTCCGGCAGCGGCGAGCCCAACAGCAAGAAGGTGGGCAAGGTCACTCGCGCGCAGCTCGAAGAGATCGCCAGTACCAAGATGCCCGATCTGACTGCCTCGGACATGGACGCAGCGGTGCGCTCCATTGCCGGCAGTGCACGCTCGATGGGCCTGGAAGTGGAGGAATAAGTCATGGCTAAGCTCTCCAAGCGTGCGCGCATGATTCGCGAAAAGGCCGACAAGACTCGGCTGTACCCCATCGACGAGGCGGTGCAACTGCTCAACGAACTCTCTTCGGTGAAGTTCAAGGAGTCCATTGACGTCGCGGTAAACCTGGGTGTGGACCCGCGCAAGTCCGACCAGAATGTGCGCGGAGCTTCCGTTCTGCCGCACGGTACGGGCAAGAGCGTCCGGGTGGCGGTGTTTGCCCAGGGCCAGAAGGCCGACGAGGCCAGAGAGGCCGGCGCCGACGTGGTCGGCTTCGACGACCTCGCCGAACAGGTGCAGAAGGGCGAGATCAATTTTGACGTGGTGATCGCTTCGCCGGACGCCATGCGGGTGGTGGGCAAGCTGGGGACCATCCTCGGTCCCCGGGGTCTGATGCCCAACCCGAAGGTGGGCACGGTCACCGCCGATGTGGCCCAGGCCGTGAAGAACGCCAAGGGCGGCCAGGTGCGCTACCGGACCGACAAGGGCGGCGTGATCCATTGCACGGTCGGCCAGGTGGGCTTTGATGCGAATGCCATCAAGGAGAACCTGGAGACCCTGATCAACGACCTGCGCAAGGCCAAACCGGCCTCTGCGAAGGGTGCGTATCTGAAGAAGATTGCCCTGTCGAGCACCATGGGCCCGGGTGTGGCGGTAGACCCCGCCAGCCTGGCCATCTGAGACAGGGTTGCCGGCCATGACACCATGGCCGGCAGAAAGGGCTTTGATCCCGTCGGGCAACCGCCGGGGCGTCAAAGACCGCAGGTTCAAGGCGGGCGCGGGCTTCGCGAAAGCGCGCATCCGCCGAGAGTAAAGGGGCAACCCGCCTGCGCAGGCGCGGTAGTTGAATCCTGAGATGCTCAGGGCCGGCTTCCGCGATCACGGCCGGGGCAACCCGGCCAGGGCAACCGACGGCACAGCAGTATCGTGCCGGAAAGTTTGTGGATCCAGGAGGTAAGACGTGCCTTTGAATCTGGAGAACAAACGGGTGATTGTGGCCTCGGTCAACGCTGTTGCGACCGAAGCGCTTTCTGCCGTGGTTGCCGACTATCGTGGTCTGACGGTGGCGGAGATGACTGAACTCCGCCGCCAGGCCCGCGAAACCGGCGTGTACCTGAAAGTGGTGCGCAATACGCTGGCGAAGCGGGCTGTTGAAGGCACTGAATACGAGTGCCTTCATGATGCGCTGGTCGGCCCAACGGTGCTTGCCTTTTCCCGAGAGGACCCGGGCTCTGCCGCCCGCCTCATCAAGGAATTTGGCAAGAAACATGAAGCGCTGGAAGTCAAGGCACTGGCCGTAGGCGGACAGGCATACGAGGCGAAGGATATCGATATTCTCGCCAAGCTGCCCACCCGTGACGAGGCAATTTCCCAGCTCATGTCCGTTATGCAGGCACCGGTGACCAAGCTGGCCCGTACCCTCAACGAGGTACCAGGCAAGTTTGTTCGCACCATGGCTGCAGTACGTGACAGTAAACAGGATGCTGCCTGATCGAGATCAGGACAGTAGAACTACCGAACCCGGTTCGGGCAGTGCCCGGACGGAGAATCAGGAGACGGAACAATGGCTCTTTCCAAAGAAGATATTCTCAACGCAGTCGCTGAAATGAGCGTCATGGACCTGGTCGAGCTGATCGAGGCCATGGAAGAGAAATTCGGCGTAAGCGCGGCAGCCGCCGTGGCAGCCGCTCCGGCCGCCGCTGGTGGTGGCGAGGAAGCTGCGGCCGAAGAGCAGACCGAGTTTGATGTCATGCTCACCGGCTTTGGCGACAAGAAAGTCGGCGTGATCAAGGCAGTGCGCGAAGTCACCGGCCTGGGCCTCAAGGAGGCGAAGGAACTGGTCGAGGGCGCACCGTCGGCGGTCAAGGAAGGCGCATCCAAGGAAGACGCCGAAGAGATCAAGAAAAAGATCGAGGAAGCTGGCGGTACCGCCGAGCTCAAGTAAGTGGTGCAAGACCATGTCTTTCCGCGCCGAAGGGCGGAAAGGTGGTGGCTGGCAGCCGGACTCCGGCTGTCGGCCTTTTGTCGTTTTTGTACAAAATGCGGGCCGGAACTTCGCCAGCGGGTGACTGTTCAATAGCCGAGGAACACAGATGGCATACTCATTTACCGAAAAAAAGCGGATTCGCAAGGATTTCGGGAAGCTCCCCACGGTCATGGAGGTTCCGTACCTTCTGGCCACGCAGCTGGACTCCTACCGTGGCTTTCTCCAGCACGACAGGGATCCGGAGCAACGCCAGGGAATGGGTCTGGAGGCGGCGTTCCAGTCGGTTTTCCCGATTTCCAGCTACTCCGGAAATGCCGCGCTGGAGTATGCCGGTTACGAACTCGGCAAGCCCGTTTTCGATGTGAAGGAGTGCATGCTGCGCGGAGCGACCTATGCCGCGCCCTTGCGCGTGCGCATCCGGCTGGTGATCTATGATCGCGAGTCGTCTTCCGGCGCCATCAAGGATATCCGCGAGCAACAGGTGTACATGGGCGAGATTCCGCTCATGACGGAAAACGGCACCTTTGTCATCAACGGCACCGAGCGGGTGATCGTTTCCCAGCTGCACCGTTCTCCGGGCGCGTTCTTCGACCATGACCGGGGCAAGACCCACTCCTCGGGCAAGCTGCTCTACTCCGCCCGGGTGATTCCCTACCGTGGCTCCTGGCTGGATTTCGAATTCGATCCCAAGGACATGGTCTATGTGCGCATCGACCGGCGGCGCAAACTGCCGGCGACCATTCTGTTGCGCGCACTGGGTTACACCGCGGATGAAATGCTCGAGATGTTCTTCGACACCAACGAGATCATCCGTGACGGAGACCAGTACCGCCTCAAGCTGATACCGGAAAGGTTGCGGGGTGAAACAGCCTCCTTCGACATCATGGCCGCAGGTGAGCTGGTGGTCGAAAGCGGTCGTCGCATAACTGCCCGGCATATCCGGAAGCTTGTCAAGGCCAATATCGAATACCTGGATATTCCCCCCGAGTACCTTCACGGCAAGGTGCTCGCCCGTTCGATCATCGACGAGGAATCCGGTGAAGTGCTCATCGAGTGCAACACCGAGATCACTCCCGAGGTGATCGAGAAAATCGAAAAGGCGAACCTGCAACGCTTCGAGACGCTTTACACCAATGATCTCGACAACGGCCCCTTCATGTCCGATACCCTGCGCGCTGACCCCACGCGCAGCCAGCTGGAGGCACTGGTCGAGATCTACCGGATGATGCGTCCGGGCGAGCCGCCCACCAAGGAGGCGGCGGAGACGCTCTTCAGGAATCTTTTCTTTACCGAGGAACGCTATGACCTGTCCGTCGTCGGGCGGATGAAGTTCAACCGGCGACTGGGCCGGGAGCAGGACGAGGGTCCGGCGATCCTGTATGACGGGCGCTACTTCAGCCAGCGCACCGACGAGGAAGGCAAGGCCTATTTCGAGCGGGTGGGCGACGGCATTTCAGATATCGTGGAAGTGATCCGCACCCTGGTGGGCATCCGCAACGGCCATGGGACCGTCGATGATATCGATCATCTGGGCAATCGCCGTGTGCGCTCTGTTGGCGAGATGGCCGAGAACCAGTTCCGCGTGGGTCTGGTGCGTGTCGAGCGTGCCGTCAAGGAGCGGCTCAGCCTGGCGGAATCCGAAGGGCTCATGCCCCAGGATCTCATCAACGCCAAGCCGGTGGCGGCGGCGGTCAAGGAATTCTTCGGCTCCTCGCAGCTCAGCCAGTTCATGGACCAGAACAACCCCCTTTCCGAGGTCACCCACAAGCGTCGGGTCTCGGCGCTGGGTCCGGGTGGCCTTACCCGCGAGCGTGCCGGCTTCGAGGTGCGGGACGTGCACCCGACTCATTACGGCCGGGTCTGTCCCATCGAAACGCCGGAAGGCCCCAATATCGGGTTGATCAACTCGCTGGCGACCTATGCGCGGACCAACGAGTACGGTTTTCTCGAGTCGCCCTACCGTCGCGTTGAAAAGGGCCAGGTCACCGACGAGATCGAGTACCTGTCGGCCATCGAGGAAGCCGAGTGCGTGATCGCCCAGGCGGACTCGCCCGTGGAGAAGGGCAAGTTCACCGAAGAGTTCGTGACGGTTCGCCACCGCAACGAGTTCACCGTGATGAACCCGGAGCAGATCACGCACATGGATGTCTCGCCGCGGCAGGTCGTCTCGGTTGCGGCATCGCTTGTGCCCTTCCTCGAGCATGATGATGCCAACCGCGCGCTGATGGGCTCGAACATGCAGCGTCAGGCAGTGCCGACCCTGCGAGCGGACAAGCCGCTGGTGGGCACGGGCATTGAAAGTGATGTAGCGCGGGATTCCGGTGTCTGTGTGGTTTCGCAGCGCGGTGGTGTGGTCAACAAGGTGGATGCCTCACGGATCATCGTGAAGGTGGACGACGGCGAGATCGCCGAGGGCGAGGCCGGCGTCGACATCTACAACCTGACGAAATATACCCGTTCCAACCAGAATACCTGTATCAACCAGCGTCCGCTGGTGAAGGTGGGCGATCGGGTCGGCCGGGGGGATATCCTGGCCGACGGTCCGTCGGTGGACATGGGCGAGCTGGCGCTCGGGCAAAACATGCGCGTGGCCTTCATGCCCTGGAACGGCTACAACTTCGAGGACTCGATCCTCATTTCCGAGCGTGTTGCCCGGGAAGACCGGTTCACCAGCATTCATATCCAGGAGCTGACCTGTATTGCCCGGGATACCAAGCTGGGGCCGGAGGAAATCACCGCCGACATCCCCAATGTGGGCGAGGCGGCGCTGGCCAAGCTTGACGAGTCCGGGATCGTCTATATCGGTGCCGAGGTGGACGCCGGCGATATCCTGGTGGGCAAGGTGACCCCGAAGGGCGAAACCCAGCTCACTCCCGAGGAAAAACTGCTGCGTGCCATCTTTGGCGAGAAAGCCTCGGATGTGAAGGACACTTCGCAGCGAGTCCCGTCCGGCGTCAATGGCACAGTCATCGACGTGCAGGTATTTACCCGTGACGGGGTGGAGAAGGACGAACGTGCCCGTCAGATCGAGGAAAGCCAGCTCAACGAGTTTCGCAACGATCTGCGCGACGAGTACCGGATCCTGGAACAGGACATCCGTGACCGGCTGCGCGCACAGCTTGTCGGCAAGAAGGTCAACGGCGGCGCGGGCCTCAAGCGTGGCACGGTGGTGACCGACGAGATCCTGGACGGACTCACCGCCTCGCAGTGGTTCGAGCTGCGCCCGGCCGATGATGCGGTCGCCGAGCAGATCGAGCGTGCCCAGCAGTACCTGGAGAGCTACACCAGGGAGCAGGAAGAGCGCTTCCGGGACAAGCAGGGCAAGATCACCGGCGGAGACGACCTGGCCCACGGTGTACTCAAGATCGTCAAGGTCTACATGGCCATCAAGCGGCGCATCCAGCCCGGTGACAAGATGGCGGGCCGTCACGGCAACAAGGGCGTGATCTCGGTGATCATGCCCGAAGAAGACATGCCCTATGACGAGAACGGCGAGCCCGTGGACCTGATCCTCAATCCGCTTGGCGTACCATCGCGGATGAATATCGGCCAGATTCTGGAAACCCATCTGGGGTGGGCGGCCCGCGGACTGGGCGAGAAGATCGGGGCGATGCTTGAGGAGAAGAAGAAGGTTGCCGAAGTGCGCAAGCTGCTTGATCGCATCTACAACGGCACTGGAGACGCGCGCCGGAAAGAGGATCTCGACAGCTTCAGCGACGACGAGATCATCGAGCTTGCGCAGAATCTGCGTGGGGGCGTTCCCATGGCCTCCGGTGTGTTCGACGGCGCGCAGGAGCACGAGATCAAGCAGCTTCTTGAGCTGGCGGACCTGGATCCCTCGGGGCAGATTTCGCTGTGGGACGGGCGCACCGGCGAGAAGTTCGACCGGCCGGTGACTGTCGGGTACATGTACATGCTGAAGCTCAACCACCTTGTCGACGACAAGATGCATGCACGCTCGACGGGCTCGTACAGCCTGGTCACCCAGCAGCCGCGGGGCGGCAAGGCCCAGTTCGGGGGACAGCGTTTCGGGGAGATGGAGGTCTGGGCGCTGGAAGCCTATGGTGCCGCCTATACCCTGCAGGAAATGCTCACGGTGAAGTCCGACGATGTTAACGGCCGTACGCGCATGTACAAGAATATCGTCGACGGTGATCACCGCATGGACCCGGGCATGCCCGAGTCCTTCAATGTGCTGCTCAAGGAAATTCGCTCACTCGGCATCAATGTCGAACTCGAGAGCGACTGACGGCACGAAAAGTATTACGAGTTTACGCTCCCTATGGAGGACTGGCCTTGAAAGACTTGCTGAATCTGCTTAAAAGTCAGGGACAAGTCACGGAATTCGACAAGCTGAAAATTGGCCTGGCACCGCCGGAACTGATCCGGTCCTGGTCTTTTGGTGAAGTCAAGAAACCCGAGACGATCAATTACCGCACCTTCAAGCCGGAGCGTGACGGGCTTTTCTGTGCGCGGGTCTTCGGCCCGATCAAGGACTACGAGTGTCTGTGTGGCAAGTACAAGCGCCTCAAGCATCGCGGGGTGATCTGCGAGAAATGTGGCGTGGAAGTCACGCTTTCGAAGGTTCGTCGCGAACGCATGGGCCATATCGAGCTGGCCAGCCCGGTTGCCCATATCTGGTTCCTCAAGTCGCTGCCCAGCCGGATTGGTCTGCTGCTGGATATGACCCTGCGTGATATCGAGCGCGTGCTCTATTTCGAGTCCTTTGTGGTGGTCGAGCCTGGCCTGACCAGCCTGGAGAAGGGCCAGCTGCTCACCGACGAGGAGTACTTCGAGGCGCTGGAGCAGCATGGCGACGAGTTTGATGCCCGCATGGGCGCCGAGGCCGTCGAACAGCTGCTGTCGGACCTGGACATGGGTGAGGAGATCGCCGGACTGCGTGAAGACATCGAGGCGACCAGCTCCGACACCAAACTGAAGAAACTCTCCAAGCGGCTCAAGCTCATGGAAGCCTTCGAGGCCTCCGGCAACAAGCCGGAATGGATGGTCATGAAGGTGCTTCCGGTGCTGCCGCCGGATCTGCGCCCGCTGGTGCCCCTGGACGGTGGCCGTTTCGCCACCTCGGATCTCAACGATCTGTATCGGCGGGTCATCAACCGCAATAACCGCCTCAAGCGCCTGCTGGATCTTAACGCGCCGGATATCATCGTGCGCAACGAAAAACGCATGCTGCAGGAGTCCGTGGACGCGCTGCTGGACAACGGCCGTCGCGGCCGGGCCATTACCGGCACCAACAAGCGTCCGCTGAAGTCCCTGGCCGACATGATCAAGGGCAAGCAGGGACGCTTCCGGCAGAACCTGCTGGGCAAGCGGGTGGACTACTCCGGCCGTTCCGTGATCGTGGTCGGCCCGACGCTGAAGCTCCATGAATGCGGTCTGCCCAAGAAAATGGCGCTTGAGCTGTTCAAGCCCTTCATTTTCGCCAAGCTCGAAATGCGCGGCCTGGCCACCACCATCAAGGCGGCCAAGAAGATGGTCGAGCGCGAGACTGCCGAGGTCTGGGACATTCTCGCGGAAGTCATTCGTGAGCACCCGGTGCTGCTCAACCGCGCACCCACGCTCCACCGTCTGGGTATCCAGGCCTTCGAGCCGGTGCTCATTGAAGGCAAGGCCATCCAGCTGCACCCGCTGGTCTGCGCCGCCTTCAACGCGGATTTTGACGGCGACCAGATGGCGGTACATGTGCCGCTGACGCTGGAAGCGCAGCTCGAGTCCCGGGCGCTGATGATGTCGACGAACAACATCCTCTCGCCGGCCAGTGGCGACCCCATTATCGTGCCGACCCAGGACGTGGTGCTGGGGCTGTATTACATCAGCCATGTGCGGGTGAATGCCCGCGGCGAGGGGCGTACCTTCGCCGATACCACGGAAGTTTCCCGGGCACTTGGCGCCGGGACCGTGGACCTGCACGCGCGGGTGCGGGTGCGCGTTCATGAAACCCTGGTCGACCATGACGGCGTCGAGTCCCGCAGCACCTTCATTGCGGATACCACGCCCGGGCGCTGCATTCTCTGGGATATTGTTCCCCCGGGCATTCCCTTCGAGATGGTCAACATCTCGATGAACAAGAAGGCTATCTCCAAGCTGCTCAATCAGTGCTACCGGGTGCTGGGCACCAAGCAGACCTGCATCTTTGCCGATCAGCTCATGTACCTGGGCTTCTATGAAGCGACTTACTCGGGTTCCTCCGTAGGCATCGAGGACATGGTCATTCCCGCTGCCAAGCAGGAGCAGCTGGCCAAGGCCGAAGAGGAAGTCCGGGACATCGAGGAGCAGTTTGCCTCCGGTCTGGTAACCCGCGGTGAGCGTTACAACAAGGTGGTGGATATCTGGTCGCGCACCAACGACCAGATCGCCAACGCCATGATGGAGAACCTCAAGACCGAGAAAGTCCTCAACAAGGACGGCGAGGAAGAGCTGCAGGGCTCGTTCAACCCGATCTGGATGATGGCGGACTCCGGTGCACGGGGCTCCCCGGCCCAGATCCGCCAGCTAGCGGGCATGCGCGGGCTGATGGCCAAACCCGACGGTTCCATTATCGAAACGCCCATCACCTCGAATTTCCGTGAGGGGCTGAACGTACTGCAGTACTTCATCTCCACGCACGGCGCGCGCAAGGGTCTTGCCGATACGGCACTGAAGACCGCCAACTCCGGGTATCTGACCCGCCGTCTGGTGGACGTATCACAGGATCTTGTGGTCACCGACGACGACTGCGGTACCGATCGCGGCATCCTGATGGCGCCGCTGATCGA
>SLJS01000145.1 GCA_007135015.1 Alcanivorax sp.
CCTTCCAGCTGGCTGTGCACGACCAGTTCCGCCCCCCCGGCATCCCCCCGGGAAAACTCCAGACTGGCTCCGTACAGGGAACCGCCCTCCAGCGCGGCCAGCCGCGGCCAGGCCAGACGCTCGCGAAGGGTGTCCATGCGCAACTCGCCGCCCAGGCTCACACGAACCCTCTCGGCATCGCTGGCGACGCTTCCCAGCACCGGCGAGCCCAGAAACCGTCCGGTAAACAGCGGCATCTGCAGCCCCCCGGAAAGGCTGAACGCCACCTCTCCGGAAAGCTCCCGCGCGGCCAGATCATACTGTTCGGAATGAAGCTCCGCCCGGTGAACCCGCCCTTCGGCCCGGACTTCGGTCTCGCGTGCCGACGGGCCCAGGGGAAGCTCCAGAGCCAGTGTCGAATCAAGATATCCGTCGCGTAGCGCCCAGTCCCGGAAGGTCGCGGGCAGATCGTCGTTGAGCGGAGTGTCACGCAGGATGGCATCCAGGTCCACCATGGGCCCCTGCACATTGCCATCGACCCACAGTACCGGCGTTTCGCCCTGCGCGACCTCCGGCACGGAAAAGCGGGCATTGCGCAGCCGGCTGTCATGCAGACGCCCGCTCAGGCCCTGACCGGTCACATCCTTTCCGTCGAGCATGACACGCCCGGAAGCCTCTTCCAGCAGAGGCCAGTGATCGGCGAAATGGAGCCTGACGTCCTCCACATTGAAGATCATCTGCTGGGTGCGGTCCTGCTG
This sequence comes from Alcanivorax sp., assembly GCA_007135015.1. Lineage (GTDB taxonomy): Bacteria > Pseudomonadota > Gammaproteobacteria > Pseudomonadales > Alcanivoracaceae > SLJS01. The sequence goes on from SLJS01000145.1 coordinate 738, forward strand.
GCGCGCTGAATCAATCCGTACCGGTCCCTCGTACAGCACCCGCCCGCTGCGCAAGCGGCCGCCGTGGAAGGCATTGGCAATCCAGTCGGACAGGCCATCGTCGAGATGCTCCAGCGGTATGTACCGGGCGGCATTGGCCGCCACCCCGTCACGCAACAGGGCGCGCAAACGCAGATGAGGGACCTCGTCCGGCTCCATGTGCACGGAAAAGAGCGTATCCGCCCGGGCGTCCGGACTGTCCAGTCGCATGCGACCGCTGGTCAGCACCAGCCGCTCGCGCTCATCGCGCTTCCAGCGCAGCGGCCCCTGCAAGCCGGCGACCAGCGGATCGCGAAACTGACCCGGCAGATGCACCACCAGCGCATCACTGTCCAGCCGGACCACGCCCTCGTCGAGGCTGCCGCTGACCCAGCCGGACAGCCGCGCCACACCGGGACGCTCCCCCTCGGTGGCCACCCTGAGTTCCTCCACGCGCGCGGCCAGATACTCCGGGCTGCGGCCATTGCCCCGCAGGTGCAGATCCCGCACCAGCCCCGCCGGCGCCAGTTCTTCCAGGGTCTGGCGCACGCGCGCGATTTCATCATTCAGGGGAAAGGGCCAGGCCAGCAACTGCTCGCGCAGGCGGGCCAGGTCCAGGTCCGCGGCACGCAATTGCCAGGCGATGGTGTCAGTGTCCTGACCATCCCGCCACTGCAACGAGGCCGGCCCGGCCGCCAGGGCGCCGGTGCCGGTGTGCGCGAGCAGCCGCTCCAGATCCAGCTGATAGCCGTCACGCTGCTGCCGCAGGCGGGCACTGGCCTGCAGGTTCGCCAGCGACCAGCGCCTGTCCGCCTGGTCATGAGCAAGCAACACCTCATGGGCATCCAGTCGCAGGGTGGCCTCGTGCAGGCGTCCCTGCCGTACCTGCCCCCACAGCTCCAGGTTCCCGTTGATCTCCTCGGGGTGGACTGCGCCGTCCCCAGCAGCGGGGAGCCAGTACTCCAACCCTTCGCCGGCCATATTCAGGTAACCGCGACCGTCCACCTGTTCGAGCCGATAGGCATCGCCGCTCATGTGGATACGCCCGTCCACGGCCAGGGGACGGTCCGCCATGGAAAACCGCACCGCCAGATGATGCCGGGGTCCGGAGCTGACCATCTCCAGGGCCAGATCATTACTCTGCATGCGCGGCAGGCCCGGCCAGTCGATAATCGCGCGGACATCCTCCAGCACCACGCGCTGCTGGCGGTAGACCGGTTCGAGCAGGGTGCGCAGTGTGTGCCCCTCGCCAGCACCCAGACCGGCTTCCTCCAGTCCGCGCAACCGCACCGCGCCTTCCGGGGTACGCCGCAGATGCACGGCCGCGCCCTGTACCCGCAGCTCTTCGAGCCGCAACGTGCGATGGATCAGCGAGTGGAGCATGGCAACGCGTAATTCCACGCGCTCGAGCTCCAGCGGCGTTCCTTCCCCGTCACCCCGCTGGGGTATCCGCACCTGCTCGAGTTCGAAAACCGGGCCCAGGCCCTCCATGCGTCCGGAAAGGCTGCCGATTTCCAGGGGAATGTCGAGCCGCTCCACCAGATAGGACTCCAGCGGCTCACGGAAATCCCCGGCCATGCTCATCAGCTGGCGGCCCAGCACCACATAAAGCGCGACCAGCAGCAGAACGATGGCCAGCAGCCACCACAGACGCAGCCGCAGTGCATCGGCGAACCGTTCCGGCCAGGCTTGATTTCGTTGCTCAGTCACGAGTTCCCGTCAGTTGCCACCAGGCCACCCCGGCCCCGGCAAGCAGCTGCCGGGTTTCCACCAGGGGCAGCCCCACTACTGCACTGTAACTCCCGGCGATGTAGTCCACCAGTACGGCACCAAAGCCCTGAATGGCGTAGGCGCCAGCCTTGTCCATGGGCTCGCCGGTATCCAGGTAGGCATCGATCTGGTCGCGGGCATCGGCCCGGACGCGGACCAGGGTTTCGGCGAGCCGGGTTTCATGGCTCGCCTGCGTAATCACTGAGACAGCGGAGAGGACCCGGTGTTCCGCCCCACAGAGCTGCTCCAGCATGTGCCGGGCATGATCACGGTCGGCGGGCTTTCCCAGAATCCCGTCGCCCAGGACGACGGCGGTGTCCGCGCCCAGCACCGCCGCTTCCTCCCGGTCCCGCAGCCGGGCCCAGCCGGTGGCGGCCTTCTCCCGCGCCATGCGCAACACATAGTCGCCCGGCGCTTCGCCTTCAGCCGGGGTCTCGTCAATCGAGGGAGGAGCAAGCCTGGAAAACGGCACACCGATCTGGCGCAACAGATCGGCACGCCGGGGCGAAGCCGAAGCCAGCCAGAGCGAACGCGTGGTCATCATCGCACCATGAACCGATGGCGAATCAGCCGCAGCAAGCCAAATACCGGCCGCCAGACCACGGCACTGACCAGCGCCGGCAGCAGCACCCACAACGGCGCCAGGTGCGCCCGTCCCACCGCATCCTGGATCAGGTAGGCAATCAGGCTTCCGCTGCCGATCATCATGAACATGACCGCGCTCTGCTGCAGCGGGGGGAATACACGCAAGCGCTTGTAGGCGGCCAGCGACAGCCAGGAGACCACCGCCAGCGCCAGACCGTGCTGGCCCAGGACGCTGCCGGTCAGCACATCCTGGAAGAGCCCCACCGAGAAGCCCCAGAAAACGCCCACCCGATGGGGCAACGCAATCACCCAGTAGATCAGCACCATGGTGATCCACTCGGGCCGTCCCCGCTCCAGTACTTCCGGCAACGGCAGCACCTGCAGCAACGCGGCCACGAAGAACGTGGCCAGGATAACCGGGGTGCCGGAACTGCCTGGCTGGCGCATCAGTCTTCCTCCCGCCAGTCGCGTGCGCCTTCCACCAGCATCACATGGCTGGCCCGGTCAACGCGCGCCTCCGGTCGGGCCTCGATCAGGGCAAAGGCCCGGCCGGGATCATGGGTGACGCTGACCACCCTGGCCACCGGATAACCCCGGGGAAACTGCTGATCCAGCCCGGAACTCACCAGCAGGTCGCCCTCCACGATATCGGCGGTATCCGGGACATACAGCAGGCGGACCCGGTCCGCCTGGCCGGTTCCGGCAAGGATGGCTCGCACGCCATTGCGATTGACCTGTACCGACAGCGCATGACTGGCATCGGTGAGCAGCAACACCCGGGAGGTGGCCGGCCCCACCTCGACCACCTGTCCCATCAGCCCCCGGGCGTCGAGCACCGCCTGCCCCTCGAATACGCCGGCCCGGGCACCACTGTTGATCACCACTTCCTGGCGAGCCGGATCCGGCTCGATGCCGATGATTTCGGCAACGCGCACCTCGGCTTCAAGATCCGCCGAGGAATTGAGCAACTCGCGCAGCCGCACATTCTCCGCTTCCAGTACCGCCAGGCGCTGGGCGCGCTGATGCAGGATCAGCAACTGGCGCTCCATGCGCTCATTTTCTGCGCGCAATTCGCTGTGGGAACGCGCCACCCCGCCTACACCACCGGCAACGGTCACGGGGATATGGGCAAGATAGTGGATGGGGTCGGTCACATGGCCCAGCACATAACGCACCGGCTGGAGGTGACCGGTGCGGTGATCCAGCAGCATGAGCGCCACGGCCAGCACCAGCGCAATCAGCAGACGGTATCCGGGTCTGGTTCCTTCACCAAAGAGTCTATTGATGGTGGACCTCCGCTGGCGGGCTTTCGGTTCCTGCGTCCGGATGGTGGACCATGCCGGCACAGGCCGGAAGCCGGGCTCCGCCCGGGCGGGCCCGGAGCCCGGACAACCGGCCGGGTGGTTTCGGGAAGCCGGCTATTCCTGTCTGCCCTGCCTTTTGCCGGCGCGGAGAAGAGAACACCCGCATGCGCTACCCGATCACAATGACCAGGACGGCCATTATAACAACAGTACGGCTGCGCACGACCTGCCGCCGGATTACCCGGTGGCGAGGAAGTCGGGGCCGCGGGTATCCATCATTTCCATTGCCTTGCCACCGCCCCGTGCCACACAGGTCAGCGGGTCTTCCGCCAGGATCACCGGCAGGCCGGTCTCCTCGGTCAGCAGGCGATCAATGTCGCGCAGCAGCGCGCCCCCGCCGGTGACCACCAGGCCCCGCTCGGCAATATCCGAGGCCAGTTCCGGCGGCGAAGCCTCCAGTGCATTCTTGACGGCGCTGACAATGCTGCTCAGCGGGCCGCGCAGCGCCTCGAGGATCTCCTCGCTGTTGAGCGTGAACTGCCGGGGCACCCCTTCGGCCAGGTTGCGCCCGCGCACGTCGATTTCCCGGATCTCGCCACCGGCGTGCGCCGTGCCGATCTCATGCTTGATGCGCTCGGCGGTGGACTCACCGATCAGCGAGCCGTACTCGCGGCGCACAAAGGAAACAATGGCCTCATCAAAACGGTCACCGCCGACCCGGGCGGACTCGGAATAGACCACGCCATTGAGCGAAATGATGGCGATCTCGGTGGTGCCGCCGCCGATATCGACCACCATGGAACCGGTGGCTTCCTCCACCGGCAGGCCCGCGCCAATGGCCGCCGCCATGGGTTCCTCGATCAGGAAGACCTCACGGGCGCCGGCGCCATAGGCCGAATCCTGGATCGCCCGGCGCTCCACCTGGGTGGATTTCACCGGCACGCAGATCAGCACCCGGGGCGCGGGAGGAAAGAAGCTCGCGTCATGCACCTTCTTGATGAAGTACTGGAGCATCTTCTCGGTCACGTCGAAATCCGCGATGACGCCGTCCTTGAGCGGACGAATGGCGGTGATGTTTCCCGGGGTTCTGCCCAGCATGCGCTTGGCTTCCACGCCCACCGCCGCGACGCTTTTCTGGTTGCCATGATGACGGATGGCGACCACCGACGGCTCGTCGAGCACCACGCCACGACCGCGCACATAAATCAGAGTATTGGCAGTTCCCAGATCAATGGAAAGATCTGTGGAAAACATCCCCCGAACACGTTTAATAAAGGACATCCTGGCAGGCTTCCTGATTTTTCCGGAAAGAAAGCCGCCCAGCGGCGGCAAGGATGGCGCAACTCTAGCAATGGCAAGGGGTTTGGGCAAGCGGGATAATGTGGTAGCTTTCCGCTTTTTCCCGATCCGCATGCCCGTGGAGGCAGATCATGGCGCTCGACCGCGAGACCGTGGCACAGGTGGCCCAACTGGCCCGCCTGCGTCTGGATGAAACCGAATCCGCTGCCGTCACCGACCGGCTGAACGAGATCCTGGGCATGGTGGATGAACTTCAGCAGGCGGAGGTGGCCGATGTGGAGCCCATGGCCCATCCGCTGGAGCTGGCCCAGCCGCTGCGCGCCGACGAAGTGACCGAATCCGACCGCCGCGACGACGTCATGGGCCTGGCCCCCGCCGAGGAAGGCGGCTGCTATCTGGTTCCGCGGGTGGTCGAATGAAGCTTCACGAACAGTCCCTGGCGAGCCTGAAAGCCGGCCTGGAACAGGGCGATTTCTCCTCCCGGCAGCTCACACAGCACTTTCTCGAGCGGATCCGGTCGCTGGACCCGCGGCTCAACAGCTTCATCACCGTCACTGCCGACGCCGCCCTGGCCGCCGCCGACGCCGCCGACGCCGCCCGCGCCCGGGGCGAGGCGGGCCCGCTTTGCGGACTGCCGCTCGCCCACAAGGACATCTTCTGCACCCGTGGCGTGCGCACCTCCTGCGGCTCGCGGATGCTGGACAATTTCACCTCCCCCTATGACGCCACCGTGGTGGCACGCATGGCCGCGGCCGGCGCGGTCATGCTGGGCAAGACCAACATGGACGAGTTCGCCATGGGCTCGTCCAACGAAACCAGCTACTACGGCCCGGTGCGCAACCCCTGGGACCAGGACCGTGTACCCGGCGGCTCCTCCGGCGGTTCCGCCGCGGCAGTGGCGGCGGGACTGGCCCCGGCGGCCACCGGCACCGACACCGGCGGCTCCATCCGCCAGCCGGCGGCCCTCAACGGAATCACCGGCCTCAAGCCCACCTACGGCCGGGTCTCGCGGCTGGGGATGGTGGCCTTTGCCTCCAGCCTGGACCAGGCCGGGCCCATGGCCCGGAGCGCCGCCGACTGCGCGCTGCTGCTCGAGGCCATGGCCGGTCACGACCCGGGAGACTCCACCAGTGTTGACCGTCCGGTGGATGACTGCCAGACGGGCCTGGACCGGAGCCTGGAAGGGCTCACCGTGGGCCTGCCGGAGGAATTCTTCCCGCAGAACCTGGACCCCCGCATCGCCGAAGTCACCCGCGAAGCCGTCCGGGAGCTCGAAAAGCAGGGCGCGCGCGTGGTCGACATCTCGCTGCCCACCATGAAGTACTCGGTGCCCGCCTATTACGTGATCGCCCCGGCGGAAGCCTCCTCGAACCTGGCGCGCTTCGACGGGGTGCGCTACGGCTACCGCTGCGAACACCCGGAAAACCTGACCGATCTGTACGAGCGCTCGCGCTCCGGGGGCTTCGGCGACGAGGTCCAGCGGCGCATCCTGGTGGGCACCTGGGCGCTATCCCATGGCTACTATGATGCCTACTACCTGCGGGCCCAGCGGGTGCGTCGCCTGATCCGCGACGACTTCGCCCGGGCGTTCGAAAAGGTGGACGTGATCATGGGCCCGACCACCCCGGAAACGGCCTTTCCCCTGGGCGCGAAAAGCGGCGACCCGGTCAACATGTACATGGCCGATGTATTCACCATCGCGGTGAATCTGGCCGGTCTGCCGGCGCTGTCCATGCCCGCCGGACAACTCGACGGTCTTCCGGCAGGCGTGCAGGTCATCGGCAACTACTTTGACGAGGCACGCATCCTGAACGTGGCACACCGTTATCAGCAGGCCACCGATTGGCACCGTCGCAGTCCGGACACGGGAGGCGAAGCATGAACTGGGAAGCGGTCATCGGCCTGGAAGTGCATGTTCAGCTCAACACCCGATCGAAAATCTTCTCCGGCAGCAGCACCGCGGTGGGCGCGGAACCCAACAGTCAGGCCAGCCTGCTTGATCTGGGCATGCCCGGCACCCTGCCGGTGCTCAATCGCGAGGCGGTCAACAAGGCAGTCCGCCTGGGCCTGGCCATCGACGCGCGGATCAGTCGCCGCTGCGTATTCGAACGCAAGAACTACTTCTATCCGGACCTGCCCAAGGGCTACCAGACCAGCCAGCTGGCCGAGCCCATCATCCTGGGCGGCGAGATTTCGCTGAACCTGGAAGACGGCAGTGAAAAGACCGTGCGCCTGCACCACGCGCATCTGGAGGAAGACGCGGGCAAGTCCCTGCACGAGGACTTCCACGGCATGACCGGCATCGACCTCAACCGCGCCGGCACCCCGTTGATCGAAGTGGTCTCCGAACCGGACATGCACAGCGCCGCCGAAGCGGTGGCCTTCGCCCGAAAGCTTCACGCCATCGTCACCTCGCTGGACATCTGCGACGGGGACATGTCCCAGGGCTCCATGCGCTTCGACGTCAATGTCTCCATTCGCCCCCGGGGCGAGCAGACCCTGGGCACACGCACCGAGACCAAGAATCTCAATTCGTTCCGGTTCATGGAAATGGCCATCCACCGCGAGATCGAACGCCAGATCGAAGTGGTGGAAGGCGGCGGCGAAGTGGTGCAGGAAACCCGGCTGTTCAATGGCGAAACCGGCCAGGCACGCACCATGCGCATCAAGGAAGAAGCCGACGACTACCGTTATTTCCCCTGCCCGGACCTGTTGCCGGTGGTCATCGAAGAGGCCGATATCGAGGCTCTGCGCACGGACATGCCGGAGCTTCCGGATGCGCGCCGGGAACGGTTCGCACAACAGTACGGGCTCTCGGACTATGACGCCGGGCTGCTGTCCGGCGAGCGCGCCACTGCCGCGTACTTCGAGGCGGTGGTTGCCGAATGCGGCGACGCCAAACAGGCCGCCAACTGGATCAACGGTGAACTGGCCGCGCGGCTCAACGCCGGGGAAATCGGCATCAAGGACTCGCCCGTGAATTCGGCCAGCCTGGCGCGGATCATCGAGCGCGTCGCCGACGGCACCATCAGCTCGAAGATCGCCAAGCAGGTCTTCGAGGCCTGCTGGCAGGGCGAGGGCTCCCCCGACGAGGTGATCGAGTCCCGCGGCCTGAAACAGATGTCCGACAGTGGCGAGCTCGAACGCATCGTCGACCAGGTGATTGCCGACAATCCGGACCAGGTGGCCGGTTACCGCGCCGCCGACGAGAAAAAGCAGAAAAAGATGTTCGGCTTCTTTGTCGGCCAGGTCATGAAGCAGACCGGCGGCAAGGCCAACCCCCGGGAGGTGAACCGCCTGCTGGGTGAAAAACTCGACGGCTGAGCGTGCGGGCGGTCACAGTTGCCCGGCCCACCCTGTTGCCCGGCGGAGGTTTTCCGCCATACTGAGGCGTCAGGGAGCTGTCACAAGGAGCAGAGGGATGATCTCGCTAGCTGAACCCACCACCGGTTTCTCGGGGCTGGTCCGCCAGTACAAGCGCCTGACCAGCGAAATCGTCGACAGCCTCTCGCTGAAAGGGGATGTGCTGCAACTGGCACCCACGAAGAACGCCTTTCGCTCGGGCATGGACCCGGGCCGGACCTATCTGGTCAAGGGCGGCATGCTGGGCGTGAGCTGCCAGAACCGCAAGCTGTTCACCTATGACGAAGGCGACCTGATCCTCCCCGACGTGGCCGGCGACGACGTCGACGGCATCATCTACTTTGCCGACAGCCCCACGCTGCTGGTCGGCTACGACACCCTCGAGCTGGCCCGTACCCTGCTGGCCGATGACGGAATGGCGCGCCAGTGGACCCGGCTGCTGATGACCCTGCAGGGCATCATGATGCGGCTGCTTGCCTCCCAGGTGGAGGAAGAGACCCACACCACCCCCGGCTTTGCCTACTTCCAGCCCGGCGACGTCATCATTCGCCAGGGCGACCGGGCCGAATACGTCTTCAGCCTGTTCGAGGGCACCGCCGACGTGCTCGTCGATGACGTGGAGGTCGGACAGGTAAGCGAAGGTGAGGTCCTGGGAGCCCTGGCCGTGCTGACCCATGCCCCGCGAAGCGCCACGGTCCGCGCCCGGGAGCGCTGCTCGGTGGTGAAAGTCCCCAAGGACCAGTTCAAGACCCTGATCCGCTCCAATCCCACCATGATCCACGGCCTGCTCAAGGACATGGCCCGCCAGATCATCAACCTGAACAACCAGGTGGTGGAACTGACTGGCCAGGAGCCCAGTCAGGTCTGAGCGCCGCTCGTTGCGCCCCCGGGGGCGCAGTGCTCGGCGGTCGGTTGTCGGCGGTCGGAAACAGGCATTCCTCCCCGGATTCCGCGCGCTTGAAAGGGTGCGCAATGCGCTTCCTGTTCATTACCTCTCCCCCGAACCGGAAAGAATGCTCCCCTCTCTCCTTGAAGGGTGCAGCAAAAGGCTCTTCCGGCCCCTGTGGGAACCACCCCTGGGCCGCGAAGGCCCCGGATTTCGGCACAGTGCCAAGTTAAGGTGCGCTCCCACAAGCCTTTTACGACACCCTCATAAAGAGGGTTCGTCCGAAGAATCTGTGGGAAAGACCTGGTTCGCCATGAACGCCAAGCCTATGATATAAGACATTATTTATTGTACAGAGCGCGAAATCGAGCGCCTTTATTTCCGGATACCGTTTTTAAGGACTCTCGCCAGGCCGCCAAGCACGCCAAGGGAATGGTATGTCATGACAGAGGATGAGACAGGGAAGCAGGTCGTCGATGCAGCGGTACGTATTCATCGTGAACTCGGCCCGGGATTGCTTGAGACAGTTTAC
>SLJS01000286.1 GCA_007135015.1 Alcanivorax sp.
CAGGTCCTCGAAGTCCGGCTCTTGCGCCGACGGAGCTTCCGATTGCTGTTCCTCGGCGGTTACTTCGAGCTCATCGGCCGACGACGCCGGCTCTTCGGTGCCTGTGTCAGACTCCTCCAGGGACGGCTCCTCCAGGGACAGTTCGTCGAGAGAGGGTTCCGCCTGTTCAGCCGGTTCCGTGCTTCCGGACGACTCGGCGTCCGCGCTTTCTTCCGGTACCCCCGGTTCTTCGGTGGCGATCGGCTCCGGCGGCGCCGTGGAAGAGACGTCGTCTCCGTCCGCGGTGCGTCCGAATTCCTTGTCGCCGAGGGGATAACCCAGGGTGGCGACGCTCTCGCGGGCCAGGTCCAGGACGTGGTCCAGGGTCTGCGGATCGTCGGCCAGGCGCTCCAGGTAGTACTCCACGCCGGTGATGGCGTCGGCCAGGGTGTCCATGCTGCGCCAGTCCGGGTTTTCCGCGCCCTCGGCCAGCAGTTGCTCGCGTATATAGCGCACTGCCTGGCGCAGTATCAGCGCCGGACGGTCCAGGTACACCATCTGCAGGCCGCCGCGCACCGCGTCCAGCTTCTCCGGCACCGGCTCAAGGAAGCTGTGATTCCATTGCGAGGCAATGAATTCCACGATGCCGTCCTTGGCCTCTTCCAGCCCGGCCAGGGATTCGCGGGTCACGGCGTCGCGAGCATGTTCCAGATGCGCGGGCACGCCCGCCTGCTGCCCGCCACCGCCCGAGCGCTCGCCGGCGCCCACGCCGGCGAGCGTGGCTTCCACATACAGCAGAGCGCCGGCCACATCCATCAGGGCGTCATGGTCGATTTCGCGTTTGCCCGCGGCCATGTCCTGGAGCACCGCCAGTTGCTCCTCCACGGCCTTGCGCGGCTCGTTCAGCCCGAGCACCGCCACAGTGTCGGCCACCTGCTTGAGCACGGTGCACTGTTCATCCAGCGCACCGGGCTCGGCGCGGCCGTCCTGAACCAGTTGCTCCAGAGCCAGCTTGACCTTGTCGAGTTCCTCGGAGAGCGCCTCCGAGACCGAGGTCATCGCCGACTGGTCCGGGCCCGTCATGCGCGAGCGTTCGGCATCAACCATGGCCTCGTCGGGCAGCGCCTCGTCCAACCGGAACAGTTCCCGCACCAGGTCGATGCGCGGGCTGTGGGCGCCGCTCTTGGCAACATAGAAGAGCAGGTTCTTGAGCAGATCCCGTGGCGGGGTTTCAGTGAGGATTCCGGCGCCGCCGACCACCACCTGCTTCATTACCCGGTCAAGCTGCCCGAGGAGCATCTTCACCGAAGTGCCGCTCTCCACCGCATTCCGGGAGATGGCTTCCACCAGCGCATTGGCGCTCTGCCACAGCCGGGACATGGCCGCCTCGCCGGAGACCTGCTCCAGCCGTGTGAATACCTTCTCCATGAAGCCCAGGTTGCGCTCCATGTCCTGATCGCGCAGCACGCCCAGCAGGGCCAGCTGATACATCTGGCGGATCTTGCGGGCCAGTTGCGGAAACTCTGGATCATCCTTGACCGGCGGCGGCACCTGGCCGCCCGGGGTGCCGCCTTCCAGGTCGGGCTTGAACAGCGAGGTCTCCGACAACAGCGACTCGCCCCGGGCGGCGCGCATGTCGTTGAGCAGCGGCAGCAGCACCACCGGAAGATCCCTTCGGCTGGCCTGTACCCCTTCCAGATAGGAGGGCAACTGCAGGATGGCGCGCATCAGGGTCTCGCGGGCACCATCGAGCTGCTGGGAGGCCACTTCTCCGTTGAGCAGCGCCTGGGAGAGTTTCTCCATCTCCTCGGCGAGCAGCGAGGCGCCGTAGAACTCCACCATCTGCAGGGTGCCGAAGACCTGATGCAGATAGGTCTGACAGAAACGCATGCGAGTGGAGTCCTCGGGGTTCTCCACCCAGGCTTCGAGTGCCTGCTGGGCCTGCGTCAGGGTCTCCTGGATCTCCCCCTGTACCCAGTCCAGTGCAAGATAGTCATGCCCGTCAGCCATGCAGCCTCCTGGGGAGCCGGGCCGTCCTTTCCGGGGTCGGCCTGCCGGCGGTTTCGGTAACGGACGCCTGTATTCCCGTATTCAGCCGCACCAGATGTTTCTTCCTCTTGTTGTTCGCTACGCCGCAGCACATGATGTCCCCTTCCTCAGCCTGCCTGCTCGGAGACCCGGCGAAAAGCCAGTGCATCGCCGAAATAGGTCCGCTCAAGCAACGGGTGCTGCCAGTCGGTGATCTCGCCGGGGCCGAGCACAAGCACGCCGCCGTGCGCCAGGCGCTCGGCCAGGCGGGTGACGATCTGGCGCTTTCGCCAGCGTCGGAAATAGATCAGCATGTTCTGGCAGAAGATCAGATCCATGTCGCGCATGGGCGCCTTCTGCAGATCCAGCACATTGACCCGGGCGAAACAGATGCGATCACGCAGCAGCGAGTTCACCCGGTACTCCCGGTCACTGAGTTTCTCGAAATACTTCTCCCGCAACCGGGGATCGATCTGCTCGACCTTGCGCGCGGGAAAGACTCCCTTGCGAGCCTTGCTCAGCGTGGGCATGCTGATGTCCGTGGCGGTAATGCCGTAGTAGTCACCCGCGTTGTGCGCCTCGAACTGCTCGCGAACCGTCATCGCCAGCGAATAGGGCTCCTCGCCCGTGGAGCAGCCCACGCTCCAGATATCCAGGGATTCGCCGTCGGAGCGGTCGTCAAGGAAGCGCTGCGCAAACTCCTCGACCAGTGCGTAGGAGTCCGGATGGCGAAAGAAGCTGGTTTCCTGAACCGTGAGGCGATCCACCAGCGTGGACCATTCCATGGCGCGCGAGCCGCTGTCGCCCACCATGAGCATGTCGTAGTAGTCATCGTAATTTTCGATGCCCAGCTCGCGCATGCGGATATGAAGACTGGTCTCAAGGAATGTCTTGCGTTCCTTGGCCAGCGTCATGCCGGTACGCTCTTCCAGCAGCGCCTGCCAGAGCGTGAACTGCTCCTCGCTCATGGAAGGCGCGTTGCGAATTGACCATCGATCGTTCACAGCTCTGCTCGGTATCATGGCCCCGGCCCCGGAACCGGCTGACTATCAGCCGTGCTCGGGCAGGCGGAAACCTGCAACCGAGTTCCGCATTTCCTGTGCCATTTCGGCCAGGTTACCAATGGATTTCGCCGTGGCGGTGGTACCGGCCGACGTCTGGGAAGTAATCTCCTGGATCACGTTCATGGTGTTGGAGATGTGGCCCGCCGAAGCCGCCTGCTGGCGGGCCGCGTTGGAGATGTTCTGAATCAGGTCCGCGAGATTCTTGGATACCGATTCGATCTCCTCCAGCGCCACACCAGCGTCCTGCGCCAGGCGCGCACCCTTTACTACCTCGGCGGTGGTGTGCTCCATGGAGATCACCGCCTCGTTGGTGTCCGTCTGAATCGTTTTCACCAGCGTTTCGATCTGTTTCGTTGCCGCGGCGGAACGTTCCGCCAGGCGCTGCACTTCGTCGGCGACCACCGCGAAGCCCCGGCCCGCTTCGCCGGCCATGGACGCCTGGATCGCCGCGTTCAGTGCGAGGATGTTGGTCTGGTCGGCAATGTCGTTAATCAGGCTCACGATGTCACCGATCTCCTGGGAGGATTCACCCAGGCGCTTGATCCGTTTCGATGTTTCCTGGATCTGCTCGCGAATCGTGTCCATGCCGTGAATGGTGGCCTGCACCACCTCGGAACCCTTGTTCGCGATCGATACCGCGCGTTCCGCCACCGCGGCGGACTCGGCGGCGTTGGCCGACACCTGGTCAATGGAGACCGCCATCTCGTTCACCGCCGCCGAAGCGCCGGCAATCTCCTGGGCCTGGTGCTCGGAGGCCTCGGCCAGATGCATGGCCGTGGACTGGGTTTCCTGGGCGGCGGAGGCCACCTGCACGGCGGTCTGGTTAATGGTCTGTACCAGTGAGCGCAGCTGGTCAATGGAGTAGTTGATGGAGTCGGCAATGGCGCCGGTGAAGTCCTCGGTTACCGTTGCCTGCACGGTCAGGTCACCATCGGCGAGGTCGCCCAGTTCGTCGAGCAGCCGCAGAATCGCCGCCTGGTTACGCTGGTTCTCCGCCTCGAGCTCCTGCTGGCGCTGGCGGTCCTCGCGGACCCGCAGGAACACGATGGCCACCGCCATGCCCAGTGCCGCCCCCGCAAGGATCAGCCCGAGAAGCACGGAGGGGAAGACGCCGGCGGTACCCGCCTCGAACTGTTCGTTCAGCGCCGTGGACTGCTCGAGCAGCGCCGCCGACTGGGCGACGATGCTGTCGGCGGCCGAGCGAACCTCGAACAGTCGCGGCGCGGTCTCAAGCAGTTCATCCACGGACTGCACCACGAACTCGTCGAACAGGTCCGCAATCTCGGCCAGGAAATCCAGTGCCATGGGATCGTCGACCTGCGCGACCCCCAGGTCGGCGTCGCCGACCAGCATGCCGTCGAGCACACGGCCGAACAGTGCGGCGTCACGGCCGAAGGCATCGGCGGCCACCACGGAGCCTTCACCGCCTTCAAGCACCCGGTCCACCGAACGGATGATGCGCTCGGCCAGCCAGGACTGGCGCTGCGCAAGCGCGACCTGTTCCGGGTCGGCGTTGTTCGCGATCATCATTTCCACGATCGATTCGTACTCGGCCTGCAGCGCCGGCACGGCCTGGGCAAGTGTGTCCGCCGTGTCGTGAAGATCGAGCACGATGTCCTCGCCGCGCAGGATCACATCGGCGCTCTCGCGCACGTCATTCCAGGTCCGGTCCAGTTCTTCCTGTACCGAGGGGTCGGGTACGCTGACATGGCGAACCCGGTCCCAGGAATTGCCGAATTCCTCCTGCGCCCGGGACAGCGCGCCGAATGCCTGCATGTCACCGGCGGCGGCCTCCAGGGAGCTGGTGGCCATCTGCTGGGAGAGCACCCGCATTTCCGAAGCCGTGGTGATGTTCTCCGCGGCCTGGCCGGCCTGCATCGCAAGCAGCACGAAGTTGATCAGCGTCAGGACCGTAGCGGCCCCGGCCCCCACATAAAGCAGCAGGTTGACGGGAGCCTCCTGCACGCGCTCGCGAACCCTGCCTATAAACTCTCCGGGATTAACCTTCATAACTCTGGCTCCTGGCCCCTGGCTTTGCGCCTTTTACCCTGTTTCGTCTTGTTGTCGGCAACCTGCAGGTCACCCCGTCCGGGCCCCCTGCAGGAATTTCGGATCCTCGGCCAGCTGGTAGAGACTGAACACCGGCCAGTACCCATCGTTTCGCTTGTAGGCCCCGCGCGTATAGGGCTTGACCGCCTGGTCCAGCTCCGGGGCTTCCTCGACAAACCCCTCCTCCGGGAAGTGCTGCATGCCCAGCACCTCATCAACCACCAGACCGGTATAGAGCTCCCCCTGGTCCATCACCAGCAGGCGGCGGCGGCGCTCCTGCAGCGCGGTGGTCTTGTCGAGAAAGCCGGTCAGGTCCATGACCGTCATCAACCGCCCGCGCACGTTGGCCACCCCCTTCATCCAGCTCAGCACCCCCGGCACGTGGGTGTAGGCGGGGACCGAGAGAATCTCGGAGACCTCCTCCAGCGGCGCCACATAATGCACGCCGTCGAGCACGAAGCCGATGCCGCTCCAGTAGCGCACCACGTCCTGCCGCGACGGCAGGTCCCGCGCCTGCTCCCGGCAGCGGGCGAAGTACTCCGCCAGTTTCTCGAATGCCGCCGATGCCGCGCTCATGCCCGCGCTCCCCTCACTCGACTGTTCTGTCAGTCACCGGCAAGCTGCTGCTCCACGGTCTTCATCAGTACATCCTCGTCAACGGGCTTGGTCAGATAATCCCGCGCCCCCTGCCGCTTGCCCCAGACCCGGTCGGTTTCCTGATCCTTGGTGGTAATGATCACGATGGGAATGTGCGCGGTATCGGACCCCTTGGTCAGCTGCCGCGTGGCCTGGAACCCGTTCAGCCCGGGCATCACCACATCCATCAGCACCAGATCGGGCAGCTCGGCCCTGGCAACCGCCACCCCATCGGCCCCGTTGGCGGCCTCCAGCACCTCGTGACCATACCTTTCCAGCACTTCACGGAACTTGTAGGTCTCGGTGGGAGAGTCGTCAACGATGAGAATGCGTGCCATAAGATACCTCGTACAAATTCCGCCGCCGTCCGGGTCTAGCTCGCCATGTGCTGACGAATGGCTCCCAGCAACTCTTCCTTGGAAAAGGGCTTGGTCAGGTACTCATCGGAGCCCACGATGCGGCCCTTGGCCTTGTCGAACAGACCGTCCTTGCTCGACAGCATGATCACCGGCGTCTCCCGGAAAGCACTGTTGTTCTTGATCAGGGCACAGGTCTGGTAACCGTCCAGGCGCGGCATCATGATGTCGACGAAAATGATGTCCGGCCTGGTGTCGGCAATCTTGGCCAGTGCGTCGAATCCATCCGTGGCGGTGCTTACCGTGCATCCAGCCTTTTGCAACAGGGTCTCCGCGGTGCGACGAATCGTCTTGGAGTCGTCGATCACCATGATCTTGAGGTCCTGGAAGTTGTCAGTCATGCAAAACAGCCCTTACGCGTAAACCGATGGGAGGCCCAACCTTTTGTTTTTACGTGCCTTGTTATTCAACGCCGGGCAGAAATTCCGCCACCTTGCGCCCAGAGCACGTTTTTAACACAGTTTCCAGATTCAATCTATAAAAGCCTAAAACGGCAGGAAAATTCCATGGCTGCCGCCGGGACCCGCTGCTACCATTCCGGCAACGGACGGGGAGCGGCAATGACACCAACCATCGGGGTTGTAATGGACCCCATCGAGCATATCAAGCCCTGGAAGGACACCACCCTGGCCATGCTGCTGGAATGCCAGCGCCGGGGCTGGCCGCTACGGTACATGAACCCCCGGGACCTGTTTCTCCGCGACGGGCGAGTCCAGGCCTTCACCCGCGAGCTGGAGGTCATCGACCGCAACCAGGACTGGTTTCGCGCCGGCGAACCCGCCGCGCAGGACCTGGCGGAGCTCGATATTGTGCTTATGCGACAGGACCCGCCCTTCGACAGCACCTACCTGTACACCACCTACCTGCTGGAGAAGCTCGAGCGCCAGGGGGTCATGGTGGTCAACCGCCCGGGCTCGGTCCGCGACGCCAACGAGAAGCTCTTCGCCACCGACTTCCCGGACTGCGCCCCGCCCACGGTCGTCTCCTCCGACAGCCGCGTGCTGCGGGAATTTGTGGCCGAGCACGGCGACACGGTCATGAAGCCGCTGGACGGCATGGGCGGCAGCAAGGTCTTCCACGTCCAGCACGGCAACCTGAACACCACGGTGATCATTGATGTACTGACCGACAACGGCCTGACCCCGATCATGGCCCAGCGCTATATCCCGGAGATCACCACCGGAGACAAGCGCATCCTGATGATCGACGGCGAGCCGGTACCCGCCGTGCTGGCCCGGGTACCCCTGGCTGGAGAATTCCGGGGCAACCTGGCCGCCGGCGGCTCCGGCGAGGGCCGCGAGCTCAGCGACCGCGACCGTGAGATCTGCGCCCGCGTGGGCCCGGTGCTCCGGCACAAGGGCATCTGGTTCGCCGGACTCGATGTCATCGGCGACTGGCTCACCGAGATCAACGTCACCAGCCCCACCTGCGTGCGCGAACTCGACGGGATCTTCGGCCTCAATATCGCCGGACAACTGTTCGACCGACTCCTCGAGATCCGCCAGCAGGGGCAGGACAGGCAATGATCGGCCGCCACGGCCGGAGACGGCCCACAGCGTACCGACCACCGAACGCACGCAGTAATGGAAGTGGCGAGAAGCGAGCACCGAGAGGCGAGATAAGCGGCGGGTCCTGGGCAGTCAGTCGCGGCGTTGTATCCCGCGACCGTTTGTCGGCAGCACCTTGACACAGAACACCCCGGAACACCCACGATAGACTCGCCTCTCGCCTCTCGCCTCTCGCCTCTCGCCTCTCGCCTCTCGCCTCTCGCCTCTCGCCTCTCGCGCCCAACGGGCGCGCCCGGCTGGACAAACACTGACCCGATGGGCAGACTGCCGATATAATCACAGAAAGTACCCCGCGAGCATCGATGCCCACCCAGGGACAAGCACCCGTAACCCCGGCCGACCGGCTCAGCTTCACCCTCTTTGTCGCGACCGTTGTCCACGCCGTGATCATCCTTGGCGTGGGCTTCGCTCCGAACCAGGACTCGCGGGCGGCCAGCAATACCCTGGAAGTCACCATCGCCCAGCAGCGCGCCGAGGAAACCCCGGACGACGCGGAGTTCCTGGCTCAGGCCGACCAGCTGGGCTCCGGCGACGAAGAGGACGAACGCGAGGTGACCACGGATCGCGAAACCGACTTCGCGGACCCGGAAGTCGCCGATGTGCAGCTGGAGCCGCCGGGCATGCCCGCCGAGCGCGAACACCAGCCCCGGGAGCTGGTGGTCACCACCCATGACACCTCGCCGCGCCGCGTGGACAGCCGCGAGCCGGACGACACTGTCCCCGACGCCCCGGTCTCGGAGACCGAATCCCTGCAAGAACTCAGCCGCGAGATTGCCAGCCTCCAGGCGCGGCTGGACGAACAGCGCCAGGCCTACGCCAAGCGCCCGCGCAGAAACGTGCTCAGTGCCAACTCCACCATGGCCCATCACGAAGCCCTGTACCTGAACGCCTTCCGCCGCGAGGTCGAGGAAATGGGAACACGCCATTTCCCCAGCCAGGCGCTGGCGCGGAACATCTTCGGCAATGTGCGGCTGCTGGTGGCGCTGGACCCGGACGGCGAGGTGCGTGAAATCCAGGTGCTGCAGTCCTCCGGCCATGCCTTCCTCGACGAGGCCGCCAGGCAGAGCGTGCGCCTGGCCGCCCCCTTCGCGCCCTTCAACGAAGAAATGCGTGACGACACGGACATTCTCGAGATCATCCGCACCTGGCGCTTCGACCGCCACGAACGGGTGACGACACGGGCCGGGGAGCGCTGAGGGGAAGAAATAAGGGACAAGGGGCAAGGGACAAGGGACAAGGGGCAAGGGGCAAGGGGCAAGAAGCAAGGGGCGAGCGGCAGGGAAGAAGGGATCCCCCTTCCCTGTGAGGGTGTCGTAAAACCCCCTCTCCCCTTGTGGGAGAGGGTTGGGGAGAGGGGGAAGGCTACGGTAGCCCCACTGCTTGATGCTTTCCCGTAATTCAATCCCCCTCTCCCTGTCCCTCTCCCACGGCGGGGAGAGGGAACCCTCCAGCAAGGCCGCCAAGGCCCGGATTCCAGCACGGCGCCAGATTCTTCGCGCTGCAAGTAGCGCGAAAACCCCGGATTCCGGCACGATGCCAGATTCTTCGCGGCCCAGGGCCCGCCCCCACAGCTTCCCGCATGGCTGGTTGCGTGCGCAAGGGTTCGCCCGGATACTGTCGACATGAATGAAACGAGCCTTGCCCAGCAGCTTCTCGTCGCGATGCCGCAGCTGGCCGACCCCAGCTTCGAGCAGACGGTGACCTACATCATCGAGCACAACGAGGAGGGGGCCATGGGCATCACGCTCAACCGGCCCATCAGTCTGAGCCTCACCGAGATCCTCCAGGACCTGGAGATCGAGACCACGCGCCCGATCAGCGGCCGCCACCAGGTGGTCTGCGGCGGCCCCGTGCAGCCCGAGGCCGGCTTTATCCTGCATCCGCCGGACGGCAATGGCTGGGACTCCACGATCGAGCTGCTAGAGGGCCTGTGCCTGACCACTTCACGGGACATTCTCGAGGCCATTGGCCACGGGGAGGGCCCCTCCGAGTCACTGATCGCGCTGGGCTATGCTGCCTGGGGCCCGGGTCAGCTGGAGCAGGAGCTGGCGGACAACGCCTGGCTGTCCACGCCGGCGAGCCTGGAGCTGATCTTCGAGGTGCCCTTCGCGCAGCGCTGGCAGGCCGCCGCCCGCCAGCTGGGGGTGGACATGAGCCTGATCTCCACCCAGAGCGGGCATGGGTGAGCCGCCCGCCTCGGTGCTGGGGCTGGATTACGGAACCCGCAAGATCGGCGTTGCCAGCGGCCAGGCGGTCACCGGCGGCGCCAGCCCCCTGCCCGCGCTGAACTGCCGCGACGGCGCCCCGGATTGGGACGGGATCGAACGGTTGCTGGATGAATGGCAGCCGCAGGCGCTGGTGGTGGGCCTGCCGCTGAACATGGACGACAGCGAAAGCGAGCTCAGCGAACGAGCCCGACGCTTCGCCCGGCAACTGGAAGGCCGCTTCCGGCTGCCGGTGTGGCTGGTGGACGAGCGCCTGTCCACCCGGGAGGCCCGCGAGCGAATGGGCCAGCGCTACCGCGGCGGGCCCGACCCCCGCGTTGACAGCGAGGCGGCGGCGCTCATCATTGAAGGCTTCTATCGTGACGGGGGGCATCGCCCGTGAACATTTCCGCAGATCGCATCCAGACCCTGCTTGACGAGCTTGCCCGGCAGCTCGCCGAGAGTGGCCCCGCGCAACCCGCCCTGGTGGGCATCCACTCCGGCGGTGTCCAGGTGGCCG
>SLJS01000198.1 GCA_007135015.1 Alcanivorax sp.
ACCCCCACGACAAATACCGGGGCGGCAACTACGGCCAGATCGGCGAGATCCTCTACCACTATTCCGGCGACGGGCTGGCGGACATCCAGCAGCTCGCGCGCCGTCTGCTGGTGAATATCCTGCTGGCCAACGGCGATGCCCACCTGAAGAACTGGAGCCTGCTGTACGCCGATGGCAGGACCCCGCGCCTGGCGCCCGCCTACGACGTTGTCAGCACCAGCGTCTATATAGAGGACGAAACGGAGTTTGCGTTCAACCTGGCTCGCACGAAGAAATGGTACGAGGTGACATGGAGGCATTTCGAGAAATGGGCGCAGCGGGTCGGCGTTCCCTGGCGAGCCATCAGGCCCCAGCTCAATGACGTCATGGACAAGGCCAGAACACTGTGGCCCGGGGAACTCAACAACCTGCCCATGGCGCCCGGCCACAGGAAGCGGCTGCAAGAGCACTGGCGCCGTCTACACCCGGAGCTCAGAATCCAGTGAAAGGAAATCGGCGAACCTGATGCAGCCCACCGACAGAGAAAGACCGTAGACCGCCTCGGCAAAGGGAGCCTTTTATCATGGCAAGCCTCAGCGAATCCGACTGGAAAGTATTCAGGAAACTGCGCGAACGGGCACTGCAGCGAATGAGCCAGCGAATCCTTGATGAGAGCCGCGCGGTCATCGACAACCCCGACAAGACTCCCCATGAGCGCTACCTGGAACTGTTCCAGCTCATGGGCGATCGCGACAGGGTGGTGTCGGCGTTGTTCGATGATCCGAGACGTTCCCGGGCGCGTATGCAACTGGAGGGGTTTCGTGCCCGCGAGCTTCTCACCGAGCAAGAAGTGCAGGAATTGAGCCCCGAGGCGCAGAATGCCACGGAGCCCGGCGAGCCCTGACTCATGCCCCCGGGGCCGCGAGGCGGCAATTCCGGGGCAGGCTTTCAGGGGCTTCGCCTGAAAGCCCGGTTCCGCGTTATGATGAGCAGCCCCTTGTTTTCGCGAGTGTTCTTTCATGGAAGTGAATGAGCCCCTGACCGATGAAGAGGAAGATGAGCTGCAGGCCATCCTCGAGCGTCAACTGGAGAATATTGACCTGGAGGAGGTGTCGGGTCGGCCGCCGATTTTCTCCCTTCCGGAGCTGGATGGTTTTCTCACGGCCGTCGTCAGCGGCCCGGAAGCCCTGATGCCATCCACATGGCTGCCAGAGATTTTCTCGGGTGATATACCCGAATGGGAAACCCAGGAGCAGGCGGAGCGGTTCATGAGCCTCGTTTTCCGTCATATGAATGGTATCGCCGCAACCCTGATGGAAGATCCCGAGATTTTTGAGCCTCTTCATGCCGTGAAAACAAATGAATATGGGGAAGAGGAAGAGTTCCCTACCGTATGGTGCATGGGTTATATGCGTGCCGTGGGCATCAATCAATCGGCCTGGATTGAGATGCTCGGGGAGCCGGTTTCTCCGGGCAATCCGCTCTTTCCGATGCTGTTTCTGGGCACGGATCTGTTCATCAAAGCACGCGAGCAGGAGGACATTCCGGAGGAGGAATTCGACAACCTGTCAGGATTCCTGGAGGGAGAGCTCACGGAGTCCGCGCGCCAGGTCCACAGAACCTCTCTCAACCATCGCCGATCGCCGTCGAAGGAGGGTGTTCCCTTCGGTATGTCGCCGGATGTGTCAACGCAGCAGGAGCCGGTACGTCGCAGCGCCCTGAAAGTCGGGCGCAATGATCCCTGCCCCTGCGGGAGTGGACTGAAGTTCAAGAAATGTTGTCTTCAGTAAACCCGGGCCGGAGTTGAGCCCGGAGACGTACGAGAGAATCCGCCCGATTGATTGGCAAGTCTGGCTCCGGAGTCTGTACAGCGCTGTGAGCCCAGAGCAACCAAAGCGCTAAGCGATCGAGTACATTGGGGTGGGTGTGTGAAATGTGAGACCTGACCCCAATCCGCTTGATATGGAAAGGCTCATGCCGGAAGAGACGGAAGATGCCAGAGAGCAGGAAGCCGCGAGGTGAGTGCATGGACAAGGGCCCTTTCAGGATACCACCGGGGGAGTACTGTTACCGCGTCGAGCCCATCCGTGAGGGAGAAGTCTTGTCCAGGGAAATCTCGCGCTTTGGAAAGGATCTTCGCGAGTATTCCTATTGCAAGGGATACAAATCGGTGCTCTGCCCGTACTGGCGGAGAACGGACTATGGAACCGTCAGATGCGAGTATCTCGACCGGGAAGTCCTTGATGACGAGTCAGCGGATCCGCGCGTATCGCTGAAGCTACTGGCGGAACGGATCGGCGAGGAAGCCGCCAGAGATTTTCCCCGGGACTGGAAGCTTGCTGACGAAATCAAGATCTGCGGCGTCAATGAAGACGACGAAGACCATTGGGCGAATCTTGATTAAATTCCTCTTGCCTGATGAGGCTGTCGCAAAAGCTCTCCCTTGATGGGAGAACGCACCCCTAAAGCCCCTCTCCCCTTGCGACAGTCTCCTCGTGGGAGAGGGAACCCTCCAGCAAGGCTGGACCTGAAATCCGCTCCCGCTGGGCAACCCACCCCCCCGCCTGGTAGATTCCCCCCATGGACCGGGGGCTGTACGAAAGGATTATTGATGAGGGGCTGGCGGAGGAGCTGGAGC
>SLJS01000156.1 GCA_007135015.1 Alcanivorax sp.
AAGCTCAGTGAGCCCCGCCACATGGTGGCCACCCAGTTGAATACCTTCACGCCCGTGGGCACCGACACCAGCATGGTCATGTACATGAAGAACAGCATCCCGGCGACGGGCATCCCTACGGTAAACATGTGGTGGGCCCAGACCACGAACGACACCAGCGCAATGGAGGCGGTGGCGTAGACCATGGAGGCGTAACCGAACAGCGGCTTGCGCGAAAAGGTCGGCAGGATTGCCGAGATGATCCCGAACGCGGGCAGGATCATGATGTAGACCTCGGGATGCCCGAAGAACCAGAAGATATGCTGGAACAGCACCGGGTCCCCACCGCCGGCGGCATCAAAGAAGCTGGTGCCAAAATGCCGGTCCGTAAGCATCATGGTCACCGCCCCGGCCAGTACCGGCATCACCGCGATCAGCAGGAAAGCCGTAATCAGCCAGGTCCAGACGAACAGCGGCATCTTCATCAGCGTCATGCCCGGCGCGCGCAGGTTGAGCACCGTGACGATCACATTGATCGCGCCCATGATCGAGGAGATCCCCATCATGTGTACCGAGAGAATGAAAAAGTCCGTCGACGCGGGCCCGTAGGTGGTCGACAGTGGCGCATAGAAGGTCCAGCCGAAGTTCGGTGCCGCCGGATTGTCCGGATGGAACATGCTCATCAGCACCGAGCCGATCAGGATCGCGAAGGCGAACGGCAGGATCCAGAAGGACCAGTTATTCATCCGCGGCAGCGCCATGTCCGGCGCGCCGATCATCAGCGGAATCATCCAGTTGGCCAGGCCCACGGTGGCCGGCATCACGGCACCAAAGACCATGATCAGGCCATGCACGGTGGTCATCTGGTTGAAGAAGTCCGGATCCACCACGTGCATGCCCGGGTACATGAGCTCCGCGCGAATGACCAGCGCCATGAGCCCGCCGACCAGGAACATGATGAAGCTGAACCACAGATAGAGGGTACCAATGTCCTTGTGGTTGGTGCTGTAGAGCCAGCGCCGCCAGCCACTCGGGGCGTGATGATCGTGTGCCATGGGTTACTGCCCTCCCTCTGTGTTCTCGATGTCCGCGGGCTGAATCAGATCGCCGGTTTCATTGCCGAAGGCATTGCGCTGGAAGCTGATCACCGCAGCGAGCTCGCGGTCGGAAAGCTGGGCGCCAAAGGCCGGCATGGCAGCTCGCCCGTCTCGGACAATGGAGATGTTCTCGTCGATCCGGTCCGGATTGGTCATCAGGTCCGTACCGCGCAGGCTCGGGCCCACGCCACCTCCGCCTTCGCCGCCATGGCAGGCTACGCAGTGGTTCTGATAGAGCTGCTCACCCTTTGCCAGCGCCTCGTCGAGATCGGCGAAGGGCTCATCGGCAACCTCCTCGGCGGCCTCGGCCTGCTTCTTCGCCACCCACTCGCGGAACTCCTCCTGCGAAACCACCTCTACCGCCAGTGGCATGAAGGCATGGCCCCGGCCGCAGAGCTCGGCGCACTGGCCGTAGTAGATGCCGGTCTGGTCTTCGGGCACTTCGGTCCAGGACTCATTGATGAAGCCGGGAATGGCATCCTTCTTGTACCCGAAATCGGGAACCCAGAAGGAGTGAATCACGTCATCGGCCGTAATCAGGAAGCGCACCCGCTGGCCGGCGGGAATTACCAGGTTGTTGTCCACTTCCAGCAGATAGTTCTTCGTATCCGGGTTGTCCGCGGTCAGGGGAATGAAATCCTCGCCCACACGTCCGGCCGCTTCGCCCCGCGGGAAGAGTCCGCCGGGAAGGATTGGCCGCTCGTACTGTTCCCGGGGTGTTTTCATCCGCTGTGCAAAGGAAATCCCCAGATCCGGGTCGTCTTCGTAGGAGAGATATTCATAGCTCCAGTACCACTGGTGGCCGGTAACCTTGACGGTTAGCACGGAATCGGAGGTGTCTTCCAGGTCGATCAGTACCACCGTGGCCGGCCAGGCCATGAAGATCAGGATCACGAAGGGAATGATGGTCCAGACCACCTCCAGGCCCAGATGCTCATGGAAGGTGGCGGGCTTGGGCCGTTTGCTGCGCCGGTGGTTGATCATGGACCACATGATCAATCCGAACACCAGCGCAAAGATGGCTACACAGACCCAGAGAATGGCCATGTGCAGGTCGTAGATCGTCTCGCTGGAATCCGTCACCCCGGGGCGGAGGTTCTCGGCCGAGCGCTCCGTCCAGTCGGCGGAGGCAAGGCCGCTTACCGCCAGCGTGGTGAGCGCGGTGACCGCCCGGTGAAACCGTTTTGGCTGCATGCTCTGGCTCCCTGTTTTCCCCTGCGCCCGTAGCCGACAGGCATACAGTCGCGTGTTATGGCCGTCAGACGGCTCCTGGAAAGCAATTCAGGATAATGCGGTGGGTTGCCTTTCTGCTCCAGCGCGCCAGCCTCCCCGGATGCCTTCGGCGGACACCGGGAAGCAGGCGGCGAAGCTGCACTGCCGGGAGAAACAATCGATCACGCGGACTGCGGCAAGCTGCCCCACTACTGCATTCGGGCGGCAACTCTAGTCATTCAGCTCGTTAAAGTCCAGCCGTCATGAACATCCGTTTCGGTCTCTTTGAAACCTTGCCGGATATGCTATCCTTGCGGTCTTTTCCGGCAGAGAAAGTCTGCCCGCGGGGGAAGGTTCAGCTGCGAGGTCCGCTCCCATGGCAAAGCCGCGCCAGATCTATCGGGTCATCTTTCTCAACCAGGGCCAGCTCTACGAAATCTACGCCGCCGGCGTTTTCCAGAGCGAGCTTCAGGGTTTCATCGAGGTCGAGGATTTCCTCTTCGGTGAAAGGGCACGGGTGGTGGTGGACCCTTCCGAGGAGCGCCTCAAGAACGAGTTCCAGGACGTGCAACGCTCCTTCATCCCCATGCACGCGGTGGTGCGCATAGACGAGGTGGAAAAGGAAGGAATCGCCAAGATCATGGATGCCGACGGCGCCAGCAATGTGCATGCCTTTCGCCCGGAACAGGGCCCGGGCCCCGGAAACCGGGAGTGACGCTTCGGTCAGGCCCCGGCGCGCACTGGCGCGACCGGTGAAGACCTTCGCCCCCTCCGATGCTTCCAAACGCCTGTGCCCGCACGCTTGCTCTCGACTATGAGAGTGAAACGAAAGGGGTTTGTGGGAGCGCACCTTGGGGCGCGAAGAATTTGCCACGGCGCCGGAATCCGGGGCCTTCGCGGCCCAAGGTCCGCTCCCACAGGTGCCAGAAGATCCTTTTGCGACATCATCCTTATACGAGTGGCTTGGTGCGGTATCCGGGTTAACAGGCTGTTGGACCACCTATCACTGGCGTGCCGCTGGCCTGGTCAATGCGCCCGGTGTGAAGCCGGAATCTCGTAGCGGTCGAGAATCTCTTCCAGCTCGCCGCTGTCGCGCAGGCGCTCCAGGCCCCGGTCAAAAATTTCCAGATAGCGACGCGAGCTCTCCAGCGCGGGGGAACAGGCCACATGGATCGGATGACGCTCCTCCACGGAGCCGGCGGTGCGAAGCACGCTGTCGAGACCGGTTTCACGCAACCGCCCGGTCATGATCATGCTGGACTCCACCAGTGCATCCACCCGCCCCGCGAGCAGCAGGCGCAGATTGTTCTCCAGCGCGTGATTGCCCCGCATGACGGTCAGCCGGGCGCTCTCAGGCGGCTCCCTGATATAGCTGTCCAGGGGTTCGCCGTAGGCGTAGCCGCCGATGACCGCAATGCGGGTCTCTTCCAGTGAATCCAGGCCCGCATAGCGCCAGGGGCTCTCCATGGCCACGTAGAAGCTCATTTCATCCACGGCGAGGGGGTGCTCGGGAAAGAGAAGGTCCGGAGCGTCACTGACATAAGCGCCGACCACACAGTCTATCTGGCCGCGAAGGGCCATCTGCAGGCTGCGGCTCCAGGGAAGACGCTGATAGTCCAGCTCATGGCCCTCGGCGCCCCAGATACGCTCGAGAATCTCGATGGCAAAGCCCGGCTTCTCGGCGTCGGGTGCGCCATTGACGGGATACCAGTGGTCCGCGCGCACACTGATCACGTCCGCCACGCCCGCAGGCGTCACGGCGGTCCAGATCGACAGCAAAAAGCAACCGAGAAACTTCGCCATTCTGTTCATGGCGCTGCTCCCGCAGGCACCGGGGCAGAAGCCCCCGAGACTTCAGGGGTCTCCGGCCTGCTCGATGGGCTGACCCTGGCGCAGGGTCGGGTTGACATCATGGGGCTCGATCCAGCCGAACCACATCGAAACCCAGAGAAAGGCAAAGGCGCCAGCGGACAGCCCCACGCGCCAGCTCAGTGCCCGCGCGGTATGCCCGGAGCCCTTGCCCCGTACCAGTGAATTGAGTGCCCGGGCGAGCGCAACCACGGCTCCGGCCAGCAGCAAGAGAACAACGATCTTGACCCACAGCATGACGACATCCTCAAGGCGGGCCGGCGGGACTGCTCCCTGCCGGCACTGCTGGCGGAGGCTGCTGAAAGCCTCGCCCGCTCCTGTACAATGGCGCGCCCATTATAAGGGCCCGCACCCATGACTGCACGTCGTTTCCGGCCCGGCCGGGCCGCCACACTGGCCACCCTGCTGGTCGCCATGGTCTGTTCCGGACTCGGCTGGTGGCAGCTGTCCCGCGCCGAGGCCCGGGAGGAACTGGCCGCCCGCCAGGCGGAACTGGCCGGACAGCCACCCCGACCGCTGGAGGAGCTTCTGGACAAGCCGGACCCGCAACTGGTGCCGGTACTCGCGCGTGGCGAGTTCGACAACGAGCACAGCATCCTGCTGGACAACCGCATGCTCGAAGGCGTGGCCGGTTACCATGTGCTGACCCCCCTGGTCACGGAGAGCGGGCATCACGTGCTGGTCAACCGGGGCTGGATGCCCCGGGGCCGGGACCGGGCCAGGCTGCCGGAGATTCCCGGGATCGAAGGCGTCACGGAAGTCGTCGGCCACGCCCACCGCTACAGCCCGCGTACGCTGGTGCTGGCCGAGGACGACCTGAGATCCCCCTCCTGGCCGCTGCGGGTCCAGCGGGTGAATATGCAAGCACTTTCGGAGGTTCTTGGGGTAGAATTGGCGCCCTTCGAGATTCGCGTTCATCCGGAATTTCCCCTGGAGGCCGGGGAGCAGTTTCCCCGCGTCTGGCGGGATGCGCGCATGACGCCGGACCGGCACCGGGCCTATGCCCTGCAATGGTTCGGACTGGCCGTGGCGGTGGTGGTCATTTTCCTGGTCGCCAGCTTCCGCGCGCCGGAAGCCGGTGACGGACATCCGGACAGCTGAGAGACCATGACGCAACGTACCCGAACACTGCTGAACCTGATGCTGATTCCCGGCGTCTTCGTCCTGTTCTTCGTCGGTGCGCGGCTGTTTGTCGATCTGGAAGAGCTGCCGCGCAGCAACCAGGGTTCGATGATCCTGCCCCACGTGCAGTTGTCGGAGCTTTCGCTGCGCGGCCCGGACGGCGAGCCCTGGACCGACGAAGACAGCCGGGGGAAATGGAACCTGGTGTACGTGGCGGACGGGTCCTGCGAACTCGCCTGCAAGAACGCTCTCTGGTACCAGATGCGCCAGCAGCAACGCGCCCTGGACCGGGATGCCCCGCGCGTGCGGCGCGTCATCATCCATACTGCGGAGCCCGACGAATCGCTGCGCGGCTTTCTGGACAACGAAGCCGCCGGAACCCTGGAGCTGCGGGGCAGCCCGCAAACGCTGGAGGCGGCCATGCAGGACAGGGAAGACTCGCCGGAACGGGTAACCGGAAAGCTGTTCATCATGAGCCCGGACGGCATGCTGATCCTGTGGTATCCGACCCACGCGGGACGGGAGGACACTCTGGAAGAGGCACAACGGATTCACGATGATCTCACTCATCTTCTCAAGGGCTCACTGAGCGGATAACTCCCCATGCAGCACACACCCTCACAGATCTGGCTGCGACGACTGACCCTCGTCACCATTGCCTTCACCGCTGTGGTCATCATCCTCGGCGCCTGGACCCGGCTTGCCGACGCGGGGCTCGGCTGCCCCGACTGGCCGGGCTGCTACGGACATCTGGACGTGCGTCAGGCGCACAGCTATGTGGACCAGACCAACCGGGAAAACCCGGGCACCTACCGGGAAGCGTTCACCACCATCCCGGAAATGATCCACCGTTATTTCGCGGGCACCCTGGGCCTGCTGGTGCTGGCGATCACCGCGCTCAGCTGGGTGAACCGCAAACAGCCCGGCCAGCCGCTGGCGCTGCCGTCGGGGCTGCTGGCGCTGGTGATCTTCCAGGCGCTTCTCGGCAAGTGGACGGTGACCATGGGACTTCAGCCCACCATCGTGCTGCTGCATCTGGCCGGTGGCTTCACCACCCTCATTCTGCTCTGCTGGCTGGCCGCGCGGCTCTATCAGTGGCCCGGCACCGTCCGGGACGCCGCCGTGCGCGGACTCAAGCCGCTGGCCATCGTCACGCTGGTCGTCATGAGCCTGCAGACTGCCCTTGGCGGCTGGACCGCCGCCAACTACGCGGCGGTGGCCTGTACCGAGTTGCCCATCTGCGAGGCCGGCTGGACCCAGCGGCTGGATTTCGGCGAAGCCTTCACCTTCTTCGGCCACGACCATGACGGGCCCGACTACGAGTTCGGCGTACTGGAACACGAGGGCCGCACCACCATTCACGTCATGCACCGCATCGGCGCGCTGGTCGCGTTCGTCTTCGCCGGCGCCCTGGCCATTGCCCTGCTGTGGCGCGCCCGCAGTACCCTGTTCCGCAACTTCGGCCTGGCCATCGGCGCGGCGCTGCTGGTGCAGTTCGGCCTGGGCGTGAGCAATATCGTCTTCCACGTCCCGCTTTCCGTGGCCGTGGCGCACAATTTCGGCGCCGCCGTGCTGCTGGTAGTGCTGGTGCTGTTCCTGCGTGCCATCCACCATGAACCCTGGGGGGAAGATGGAAACCACTGAGGAAAACCCGTCGGAAGCCGCCCACTGGCGGGACTACCTGGCGCTGACCAAGCCTGGCGTGGTTTCCCTGCTGATGGTCACGGCCGTGGCGGGCATGTTCCTTGCCACGGACCCGCCCGGAATGGTGCCGGTGGATACCCTGGTCTGGTCGATCCTGGGGCTGAGCCTGGCCATGATGGCCTCGGCGGCGATCAACCAGATCATGGACCGAAAGATCGATGCGGTAATGAAGCGCACGGAACGGCGACCCATTGTCACCGGACGCCTGGATATCCGTCGCGCCATACCCTTTACACTGATGCTCACGCTGGTTTCGCTGGCCATTCTCTATTTCCTGGTCAATCCGCTGACCGCAGTGCTGACCCTGGGCGGATTCATCGGCTACGCCTTCGTCTACACCCTCTGGCTCAAGCGGGCCACGCCCCAGAACATCGTCATCGGGGGCCTGGCCGGCGCACTGCCGCCGCTTCTGGGCTGGACCGCCGTGACCGGCGAGGTGCACCCCTATGCATTGCTGCTGGTGCTCATCATCTTTGTGTGGACCCCTCCCCATTTCTGGGCGCTGGCCATCCACCGGGTCGACGAATACGCCGAGGCGGAGATCCCCATGCTGCCGGTTACCCACGGCGTCGCCTTTACTCGCAGCTCAGTGCTCTACTACACGGTGCTGCTGTTCATCACCTCGCTGCTGCCCTGGCTGACGGGGATGAGCGGCCTGATCTATCTGGGCTCGGCGCTGGTGCTGGGCCTCATCTTTCTGGCCCACGCACTGCACCTTCGCTTCGGTGACGACCCCCGGCGGCCCATGAAAACCTTTGGCTATTCCATCACCTACCTGTTTGTGCTCTTCGCCGCATTGCTGGTGGATCACTATATTCCGGTTCACTCGTTGCCGTTGTAGGGTTGCGGGAGCAAGGGACAAGGGACAAGGGACAAGGGACAAGGGGCAAGGAGCAAGAGGCAAGGGGCAAGGAGCAAGAGGCAAGGGGAACAGGCGCACGCTTGATCTGACCCGGCATTGACGCTCTTTCACGCAAGGGGCATATTCGGGGTTTGCCGGGACCGGGAACTTACAATAAAAGGGAAGGATCATGGGAAACTGGATATTCGTCGGCCTGGTCGTGGCCGCCATCGTCTTTACCATCTATGTCTACAACCGGCTGATCACGCTCAAGAACCGGTTCAAGAACGCCTTTGCGCAGATCGACGTGCAGCTGCAGCGCCGTCACGACCTGATCCCCAACCTGGTGGAAACCGCGAAGGGATACATGGACCACGAGCGTGAAACCCTCACCCGGGTGACCGAGGCGCGGGCCGCAGCCGTTTCGGCCAAGGAGGCGGCACGCAAGCACCCGGACGACCCCGGCGCCGTCAACGCCCTGGGCAAGGCGGAAAGCTTCCTTTCCGGCTCGCTGGCCAACATGTTTGCCCTGTCGGAGAACTATCCGGAACTGCGCGCCAACGAAACCATGAGTCAGCTCATGGAGGAACTGTCCACCACGGAAAACCGTATCGGCTTTGCCCGTCAGGCGTTCAATGATTCGGTGATGGATTACAACACCTACCGGGAGCAGTTCCCCAACAACTTCGTGGCGGGCATGTTCGGAAGCTTCCGCAAGGCAGAGCTGCTGGAGATCCAGACCCCGGAGGCGCGCCAGACACCGCAGGTCTCCTTCTAAACGGGTCGGGCCATGAACTTCTTCGAACACCAGGAGCAGGCCCGACGCCATACCCTGCTTCTGGTGGCCTATTTCCTTGTCGCGGTACTGCTCACCGCCCTGGCGGTGAACCTGGTGCTATGGCTGGGTATATTCCTGGTCTCCGGCCTCTATATTCCGCTCGGCGACTGGTTCCTGTCGCGGGCCAATCTCTGGGCCACGGGCATCACCCTGGTCATCATTCTCGGCGGGAGCTTCCACCGACTGCTGCAGCTACGCGATGGCGGCGAGGCGCTGGCGTACCTGGTGGGTGCACGGGAAATCGAACCCGAGTACGCGATGACCGACGAGCAGCAGCTGATCAATGTGGTCGAGGAGATATCCATCGCCTCCGGCGTGCCGGTGCCCCGGCTGTTCCTGCTCCCCGAGGACCAGTCCATCAATGCGTTCGTCGCCGGCTTCCGCCCCACCGAGACCGTGCTGGTGGTGACCCAGGGCACCCTGGATCACCTGGACCGCACGGAACTGCAGGGTGTGATCGCCCATGAATACAGCCATATCTTCAACGGGGACATGCGGCTGAATCTGCGGCTGATGGCCATTCTGGCCGGCATCGTCAACGTGGGCCGGATCGGGCGGCTGCTGGTCTACGGCAGTACCGCCACCGACTGGCACCGCACCAGCTCCCCCGGAACTCGTGACGGAATGGTCGGGCATTTCGCCCTCATCATTGTCGGTCTGCTGCTGATGACGGTGGGTGCCATCGGTGTCTTCTTCGGCCGGTTGATCAAGGCGGCCATCTCCCGCAAACGCGAGCTGCTGGCAGATGCCTCCTCGGTACAGTTCACTCGCAACCCGGCCGGAATCGCCGGCGCGCTGATGAAGATCGGCGGCGGTCACGGCTCCCATCTGCATACCGCCCACGCCGAGGACATGAGTCACATGTGCTTCGGCGAGACCCTGAGGTTCAACCGCATGGGCGGGCTCATGTCGACGCACCCGCCGATCGAGGAAAGGCTTTATGCCATTGGCCCGGAATGGGCCGCCCGCGCGCGGGTACGGGCCCGGGAACAGGCCCGAAAACAGCAAAGCACACCGGCCCCCGGCGAGACCGCCAGCGCCGCCGTGGCGACCGCCACCGCCGCCGGGGCATCCGGATTCGCCGGGACGCCGGCACAGCGGGGGACATCGTCCGCCGGCGGAAAAGCTCCGGGGGCCTCCGTGCGCGTGGGCACCGTGCAGCCCGAGCACATGGGTTATGCAAGAAGCATTCACCAGCTCATCCCCGACGACCTCCACCACAAGTCCCGCCACCCCCATGCCGCCTGCTCGGTCATTTACGCCCTGGTGATCAGCGTCAGTGACGAAGAGCCCGAAACCCTGCTGCCGCTGCTGGAAGCCGGGGAAATGGAAAGCCGGGATATCCGCCAGCTGGTGGACGAGATCCGCCGCCTTGGCAGCCGCATCCGGCTACCGTTGCTGGATCTTTGCATCCCCGCACTGAAGCATCTTCCGGCGGAGGAGCGGGCAAGCCTGCTGAAGAAGCTGCAACAGCTGATTCGCGCGGACCGGCGCATGACGCTGTTCGAGTTCGTGCTGGTGCATATCCTGCATGATCATCTGGCACCGGGTGCCGGACGCAACCGCCCCACCGGGCGGTTGCGCAGCTACCGGAAAGCCCGGGACGAGCTGCAGCTGCTGCTGTCGGCCATGATCCATGCCGGCGGCCACCGGGGCGAGGCGGCCGAAGAACTCTTCCGGGACGTGCGGGGTCTGCTGCTTCCGGAATCAAGAACACTG
>SLJS01000117.1 GCA_007135015.1 Alcanivorax sp.
ACAGTGCCGGGCCCGGGGTCTGGCCACACTGGTCAACTTCAATCCGCAGACCCGACGCTCGGAGCCCATTCCAGAGGCCGTGCGGGAGAGTCTGGAAGCGCATCGCCACGCATCCTGAACACCGGCCGGAGACAGGAAAGCCAGGAAATCAATAACTTGGCGGCATTATTGCAGATGTACTGAAAAGGGAAAGGAATAAAGGCCCCCGCCGGGTGCAGACCAAGGGCTATAGCTTAGGAGATCCGTTCGAAAAGCGTCTGCACATCCGACGGGCAGTCCACTATAGCCCCGACGGGCTTCCGGTGAAACCGGATCATTATGCAATTTTGGAATCGCCTCACTGAAAGTAAGCACACACAAACTCCCGAGCCCACCCGGGACGGCAAAAAGAATTGACCCGCCCCGACGGCTCTTTTACTTTAGGGCCCCTCTTCCGCTGGCATAAGGTCTCCCCCGCCCATGGCACGCAAGCAGAAATCAACGGAACCGGACGGCTCCGGCGAGCAACCCGCCAGTCTGGAGCAGTCTCTCGGCACCCTGGAACAGCTGGTCGAGCGAATGGAGTCCGGCGAACTCACCATGGAGGAGTCCCTGGAAGCCTTCGAGCAGGGAATCCGGCTCACGCGGGCCTGCCAGCAGGCCCTGGACCAGGCCGAGCAGAAGGTGCGCATCCTTCTGGAGCAGAGCCCGGAAGGCACACCCGAGGGTTTCGATCAGGGCGACGACAACGGCCATGAATGATTTTACAGCCCTGCGGGAATACATGGCCGCCTGCCGGGGCCGTACCGATGAGCATCTGGAGCGCTGGCTTTCCCCCACTGTCGCCGCCTCGCCCCGCCTGGCCGATGCCATGCGCTATGTGGCCCTCGGCGGCGGCAAGCGCATCCGCGCCATCCTGGTCTACGCTGCCTGCGAGTTCTGCGGGGGCAAGCCGGAGCAGGCGGACCTGCCGGCGGCGGCCATCGAGCTGGTACATGCCTATTCGCTGGTCCATGACGACCTGCCCGCCATGGATGACGACGAGCTGCGCCGGGGCCGGGCCACCTGCCATATCGCCTATGACGAGGCAACGGCCATCCTCGCCGGAGACACCCTTCACACCCTGGCATTCGAACTGCTGGCCCGCGAGGGCGGCCTGGACGACGGCACGCGGGTGGCCATGATCCGCCTGCTGGCGCAGGCCGCCGGGGCAAACGGCATGGCCGCCGGCCAGATGCAGGATATAGAGAGCTCCGGCGCGGAACTGACCCTGGAGGCGCTGGAGGAAATCCACTGGCTGAAGACCGGGCGCCTGATCACCGCCGCCCTGCTGCTGGGTTATCTGGCCGCGCGGGCCGAGGACCCCCTGCGGGAGCAGGCGCTGGAGGACTACGGCAACCGCATGGGCCTGGCCTTCCAGATCCGCGATGATATTCTCGATGTAACCGGCGACAGCGAGGAACTGGGCAAGCCGGGCGGTTCGGACAGCCGCCACGAGAAGGAGACCTTTCCGGAGCTGATCGGCCTGGAGGCGAGCCGGGAGCAGGCCGGGAAACTGTGCCGTCAGGCCTGCGAGCTGCTCGGCGACTACGGGGAGCGCGCCGACATCCTGCGCCAGCTGGCCGGTTATATCATCTCGCGCACACACTGACCCGCCCGGCCCGGGAAGGGTATACTGTAGCCGCTCGTGTCTACACTTGCGTTTCCCCGTCAGCGTGCAACAGAGACCACCATGCCCCACAGCTTTGACGAAATTCCCCTGACACGCCCGGAAACACCGCTGCTGGATCAGGTGAACAGCCCCGCGGACCTGCGCGCGCTGGAGCCTGAGCAACTGCCCACACTGGCCGATGAGCTACGCGCCTATCTGCTGTGGTCGGTGGGACGCAGCGGCGGGCATTTCGGAGGCGGTCTGGGCGTGGTGGAACTGACCCTGGCGCTGCACTACCTCTATGACACCCCCCGGGACCGGCTGGTATGGGATGTGGGGCACCAGTGCTATCCGCACAAGATCCTGACCGGCCGCCGGGAGGAACTGCTCACCGTGCGGCAGAATGACGGCCTGTCCGGATTTCCCCGGCGCAGTGAATCCGAGTACGACACCTTCGGCGTCGGCCATTCCTCAACTTCACTGAGCGCGGCCCAGGGCATGGCCATTGCCTCCGCCCTGCGCCAGCAAACCCGGCGCACCGTGGCGGTGATCGGCGATGGCGCACTGACTGCGGGCATGGCCTTCGAGGCGCTCAACCACATCGCGCACACGCGCAGCAACATCCTGGTGATCCTCAACGACAACACCATGTCGATTTCCCACAACGAAGGGGGGCTGGCGAATTACTTTGCCCGGATCTGGGCCTCGCGCACCTATATCGCCCTGCGCGAGGGCGGCAAGAAGGTGCTTTCCACCATGCCCGCCGCCTGGGACTTCGTGCGCCGCACCGAGGAAAGCATGAAGAACATGGTCAGCCCGGATGCCCTGTTCGAGGCCATCGGTTTCAACTATATCGGGCCCATGGACGGGCACGATATCGACGAGCTGCTGCGCACCATCGGCAACCTGCGTGACCTGGACGGCCCGCAGCTGCTGCACGTCTATACCACCAAGGGCAAGGGCTTTGCTCCGGCGGAAGCGGACCCCGTCGGCTACCACGCCATCAACAAGATCGAGCCACAGAAAGTTGAACAGGCCGTGCCGAAGAAGCCCTCCGGCCCCAAGTACCAGGCGGTCTTCGGCCAGTGGCTATGCGACATGGCCGAGCGCGACGAGCGCGTGGTGGGCATCACCCCGGCCATGGGGGAAGGCTCGGGCATGATCGAATTTTCCAGAAGATTTCCGGAGCGGTATCACGACGTGGCAATCTGCGAGCAGCACGCGCTGACCTTCGCGGCCGGGCTGGCCTGCGAAGGCATGAAACCGGTGGTGGGTATCTACTCCACCTTTCTGCAGCGCGCCTATGATCAGTTGATTCATGACATCGCACTGCAGGACCTTGATGTCACCTTCGGCATCGACCGCGCCGGCCTGGTCGGCGGCGACGGCGAAACCCACAACGGCACCTTTGACCTGGCCTTCATGCGCACTGTCCCCAATATGGTGATCGCCGCGCCATCGGACGAGAACGAATGCCGCCAGCTGCTTTATACCGCCTGGTGTCATCCCGGCCCCGCGGCGGTGCGCTATCCGCGGGGCACGGGGCCAGGCGCCCGCATCGAGCAGGACATGACGCAACTGCCCGTCGGCCGTGCGCGGGCGCCGCTGCGCGAGGGCAGGGAGGTGGCCATTGTCAGTTTCGGCGCCCTGCTGACCCCGGCGCTGAAAGCCGCCGAAGAGCTGAACGCAACAGTGGTGGACATGCGGTGGATCAAGCCCCTGGACAGGGAGATGGTGCTGCGTCTTGCGGACAGTCACTCCTTGCTGGTGACCCTGGAGGAACATCAGGTCATGGGAGGAGCCGGGTCCGCCGTGAACGAGCTCCTGACCGAAGAAGGCGTGGCCGCGCAGGTACTGAACCTGGGCCTGCCGGACCACTTCATTCCCCACGGGATTCCGGCCACACTGCTGGCCCGCCGGGGACTGGACGCGGAAGGCATCACCGAATCCATCCGTAAACGCCTTTCCCGAACCGGGACCGCCGTCCCGCGCACGGGCTGATGGTCAAAACAGACCGCCGATGTTTCCGGAGCCGACTCCACTGTCGGCCACGCGGACGCGATTCCTGCCCGCCTGCTTGGCCTGATACAGGGCTTCATCGGCAAGCCGGACCAACTCATCCGATGTCGAGCGGCCCGGCGGCACCATGCCCACCACGCCTGCACTGATGGTGACTTCCGGCGCGCAGTCGGAGTCCGGATGAGGAATCTTCAGTGCCTGCACTTCACTGACCAGCGCCTCGGCAATCTGGCGCGCGGCGAGCGGGCCGGTATCCGGCAACAGCACCACGAATTCCTCTCCGCCATAACGTGCCGCCAGATCCAGCGGACGCCTTGCGCCGTTCGCCAGCACGGCGGCCAGCTGACGCAGACACTCGTCACCGCGTTGGTGCCCATAGTAATCGTTGTAGGCCTTGAACCGGTCCACGTCCGCGAAGATGAGCGCCAGCGGCTGTCGCTCGCGCTGGCACCGTTTCCATTCGCGCGCGAGCGCCTCGTCGAACTGGCGCCGGTTTGCCAGGCCCGTCAGGCTGTCCACCATGGACATTTCCTCGAGCCGGTCCGCCAGCTCGATGATTCGCGCCCGGTCACACTCGAGAAGCTGTGCCTGCAGGAAAAGACGGCGCTTCTGCCGCTCGTCCCGGTAGCAGAGGAAGGCCGACAGGAGACTTGCGCCCACATAGGTGGACAGCACCATGTTCCAGTCCACATGCATGGCGGCGGCAAACACCGCCGCAAGCACCGGAAGCCCGCCTCCCCAGCCCGCAAGAAGTGCCCAGGGCAGACGAAGACTCAGCCCCAGGTAGACCACCATCACGGTATAGACTGTGCCGATATGGATCAGTACGCGGAATGAGGGCTCTTCGATCAGCGCCGGATTCAGTGTAGCCAGGGCCATGGCAACCATGGCCAGCAATCCGACCACGCGCTGGTAATTTTTCTGAAAAAGATCCGTGTAGGAAAGCAACACGCCAACAAGCAACACGCAACCAAAACCGGCGAAGGACAGTGGCCAGAATCCCAGTCTGGTCCATTCACCAAGTACCAGCGCGGCCAGCCCGAGCACTACATAAAGCAGGAGCAGCCAGGCCAGACTGCCCCGAAAAACGGAAATGGCTTCCTGGTCATGATGATCGCGGAAGGCAGACTCCAGAGAGGCGGGGAAGCGCAGCCGCCAGCCTCCATGCTCCAGCAGCTCCTTGATCTCTTCACGCGCGGCTCCGGTGGCCCCGGCCCGCTGTTCAGACGGCCCCATGGAAATCACCGCTTTCAGACAGTCGCCGGAACCCCGCCGGGCTGTACCGGGCCATTAACGTGAAAGCCACTCTCCCCTCAAGGTCATGCGGCAAGATAGAGCCCCGCGTGAAGCAAAAGTCCAGCATACACAGCCGCCAGTATATCATCCACCATGATGCCGGTGCCGCCGGGCACGCGACGGTCCAGCCAACCGATGGGCCAGGGCTTGATGATGTCGAACAGACGAAACAGGATAAAACCGGCAACCGCCGTGGCGAGCGAAACCGGAACCAGAATCATGGTAACCAGAAAGCCCGCGATCTCGTCCCAGACAATGCCGGGATGATCATGTACACCCAGGTCCCGGGAGGTCCGCCCGCACAGCCAGGGCCCCACCGCGATGACCGCCAGTGTCGCCAGCAAATAACCCCAGTCGGGCAGCTGGGCCAGCAATAGCCACAGCGGAATCGCCACCAGGGTTCCGAAAGTGCCCGGCGCCCATGGAGACAGCCCGGAGCCGAATCCGAACGCCAGAAAGTGAACCGGATTGTTCATCCGTGGCCGGGTCATGCTTTCGCTCCCGCTCCCCGTCACGGGGATGCAATATCCGGGCTAGCCCGAAAAATGATCGAAACCGTCGGGCAATCCCGACATGCGTTGTCCGTCCAGCCCGCGCACCCGCAGCCCCGGCTCCTGCTCGAAGCTGCCGATGACATGACAGTCCCCGGGCAGCGGCTGTCCGGCGGGCAGCGCGAACAGCAGCAGATAATCATCGCCTCCGGCGAGCTGAGTGCGCAGCACATGATCCGGATCACGCCAGGCACGCAGCGCCGCACTCACCGGAAGAGCCGCTGCATCGAGCTCCGCACCACAGCCACTGGCCTCAAGCATATGCCGCAGATCCGCCAGCAGCCCATCGGAAACATCGATGCAGGCGCTGGCCCGCCCGCGCAGTGTGCATCCCAGTTCCAGTTCCGCCCGGGGCCTGGCAAAGCGAGCCACCAGCTCCCCCTGGCGCACGCCCGCCTGCCACTGGGCAAGCCCGGCTGCGGACTCGCCGGGCACGCCACTGATGCAGAGACGGTCGCCCGGGCGGGCTCCGTCACGGAACAGCGCACTCCCCGTGGGCACATCACCAACAGCCTGCACCGTGATCGCAAGCGGACCGCGTACCATGTCACCGCCGACCAGCGTAATGCCGGCGATTCCGGCCAGCTCGAAGAAACCTTCACAGAACGTTGCCAGCCAGGCCTCATCGCCAACGGGCAGTGACAGGGTCAGCATGCACCAGCGCGGGTCCGCGCCCATGGCCGCCAGGTCGGAAAGGTTCACCGCCAGGCTCCGCCAGCCGATATCGGCGACGGGCAGGTCCTCGGGAAAATGCCGCCCTTCCACCTGAGTGTCGGTGGTCATCACCAGCTCGCGGCCGGGCTCGGGCGACAATACCGCCGCGTCATCGCCGGGGCCACAGACCACGCTGGTATCCGCGATGCCGCGGCGAAAGAAACGGCGAATCAGTTCGAACTCCTGCACCGCAAGCCTCCGCGGGGTCAGTCTCCGCCGGCCCCGCTATCTGTCGCGCCGGGCGGCCGTTTCCGCCGGCCGCAACCGCCGGGCAAGCTTGTCGAGCACGCCATTGACGTACTTGAATGAATCTTCGGCACCGAACATGCGCGCAAGCTCGATGCCTTCGTTGATCACCACCCGCCAGGGCACATCCTGACGGGCCAGCAACTCGAAAGCTCCCAGACGCAGGATCGCCTTCTCGACCTGGGACAGTTCCGCCACCGGCCGGTCCAGGCAGGGAACAAGCGCCTCGTCGAGCTCGGAAAGCCGCGCCGGCACACCGTGAAACAGCTCGTGGAAATAGTCCCGGTCCACCTTGCGCATGTCATTGGCGGCCCGGAACTGCGCCTCGATATCCGTCAGGTCGGTGCCGGACAGCTGCCACTGATAGAGCGCCTGCACGACAAAGCGGCGCGCCTTGCGCCGGGCCGCCGGCGTGGTCGGGCAATCTCCGGTCATTACAGCTGCCTGCACAGGGACACCATCTCGAGCGCGGAAAGTGCGGCATCGGCCCCCTTGTTGCCGGCCTTGGTGCCCGCCCTTTCAATGGCCTGCTCTATGGTATCGACGGTTAGCACTCCGAAGGAAACCGGCACACCGCTGGCGTTCTGAATTGTGGCAATGCCCTTGGCCGCCTCCCCGGCGACATACTCGAAATGGGCGGTGCCCCCGCGGATCACCGCGCCCAGGGCGATCAGCGCGTCGAAGCCGCCACGGTCGACCAGCTTCTTCACCGCCACCGGCAGCTCCCAGGCCCCCGGTACCCGAATGATCTCGATATCCTTTTCCTTTACCCCGTGGCGAATCAGCGTGTCCAGCGCCGCCTGCAACAGCGACTCCACCACGAAACTGTTGAAACGGGAAACCACCACGGCGTAACGGCCCCCGACATCGGTAAAGGTACCCTCGATGGTCCTGATTTCTTTCATAACCAACCCTTTGCACAAACCCCCGCAAGCCCGGGGGCGCCCATTGTAACCGCTCATACGCTCAAATTCCCGCGCCGATTGGGCATCGGAGCGGCCCGGCGGAGGCCATTGCCAAGGCACTCCTGCCGTGAAGGGTGTCGCAAAAGGTTTGTTGGAGCGCGCCCTGGGGCGCGAAGAACCCGGCTCTGTGCCTGAATCCGGGAGCTTCGCGGCCCGAGGTCCGCTCCCACAGGTGCCAGAAGACCCTTTCGCGACATCCTCCGTGGCCCGGGGTGACGGATATCAGGCGGGCCCCGCCGGGGCCATGGCCTGGACCCGGTTGCGCCCCTGCTCCTTGGCGCGATAAAGCGCCTCGTCGGCGGATTTGAGCAGTTGCGTCACGCTCAAGGTAGGGTCCGACTCATTGCCTGAAACCCCGAAACTGGCACTCACGCAAAACTCCCGCCCCAGATCATCCCTGATCCAGGTCTCCTCGAGCTGCGCCCGGCAACGCTCCGCCAGGGCCAGAGCTCCGGCCAGGGAAGTTCGCGGTAGCACCAGAAGGAACTCCTCGCCGCCAAAACGGCCCACCGCGTCGGTATCCCGAACATTGGCCGCCAGCACCCGGGCGGCCTGCCGCAGCACCCGATCCCCGGTGGGATGACCCCGTTCATCGTTGACCGCCTTGAACTCGTCCAGGTCCACCAGCACCAGGCTCAGCATGGCGTCCCCGTCGCGCTGATGCCCGGCTTCTCCTTCGAGGATGTTCATGATGTTCCGCCGGTTATGCACCCGTGTCAGTGCATCAGTAATGCTCAGATCGCGAATGTGCCTGCCCCGCTCGCGCCAGGCTCCCAGGACCACATCAGCAATGATGAGCACCACGAGCAGCATCGGAACGATAAAGAGGTAGTAGCTGAGTACCCAGAAGGGCTCCGCAACACGAAAATGAACCAGCGACTCCGGCACCAGAGGCGCATAGGGAAACCACCCGACGGCGCTTGCATAGGCAAGCCCGATCACTGCCGCCACCGCGGTGCAGGAGCTGACAATCACGAGAGGCGGGCGATAGAAGATCAGCCCGATCAGGGGCGAGGCCAGCAGGATGATGCCGGTCGGCAGCGATAACACCCCCACGAGATAGCCGGCACCGACCATGGTCAGGGCATAAATATTATGAGTGAGATGCAGATAGAGTCCGGACTCTATACCCTGGCGATCCAGCATCAACGCGACCAGCGCCAGCAACGCCATGAGCCCGGTGACTGCCAGCATCACCGGAATCAGATCCGGAAGGAATGCCATGTTAATCAGCCGCTCCCGGTCCTCCCGGCCGAGCACGTACAGCCCCCAGCCCAGAAAGCCGACAAGCTGCAACGCTGTCAGCCCGAGCATCAGGCTGGTCATGGCCTCCTGGCTCCACTGCTGTATGCCCACAATGCCCCGGCGCAACCAGCCGCGGAAACCGGGCACGGGACCGGCCCCCGTATCCAGGTGCTCCCGAGCCTCCGCGCGGATATGCCTGGCCTTTTCCAGAGGCTCACTGCCGCGGCCGGTTTCACCGCCGGGCCCGCCCGCAACCGGCGCCATGCTTTCGACCCGGTCACGGCCGAGCTCCTTGGCGCGGTACAGGGCCGCATCACCGGCCCGCAGCAGGGCATCACCGTCCACGCCAGCTCCCCCGCCATGCCAGGCCACCCCGAAGCTGCCCCGGATCCACACCGGCTTGCCATCGCCGGAACGAATCTCGAGTGAGGCAAGCCCGTGGCGGCAGTCTTCCACCAGCCGCCCGGTCTCTTCCCTGGACAGCCCCGGAAGCACAACCAGGAACTCCTCGCCCCCGAAACGACCCACCGCGGCCGGCTGTTCAAGCTTCGACGCCAACGCGCGCGCGGCCTCTACCAGCACCCGGTCACCCACCTGATGGCCATGGGTATCGTTGATCGCCTTGAAGTGGTCCAGGTCCACCAGGGCCACCGCCAGCGGCGAGCCCTGCTCCCCGGCGCGTGCGGTTTGGCGATACAGGATGTCGAGAATGGAACGCCGGTTGTGCAATCCGGTAAGCCCGTCAGTCATGCTCAGCCGCAGCACTCGCGCCTCGCGCCTGCGCCACTGGACGACCATCACGGCGGTGGCAGCCAGACAGAACAGAACATGGGGGCCGGCAAGAAAGAAGGCCGCATGTATCCAGAACAGTAGCGTGGACGAATCGGTCGGCGGCACGATCGCGGGCGCATAGGGCAGCCAGCCGACACCGGTGGCGATGTTGAGCCCGAGCACAGTGGTGAAGGCGGTAACGAAGGCGGCGAGGATCACGCGCCGCTCAAGCACGATATAACCGGTGATGGCCGCGCCCATGAGTACCACGCCGGCGGCAAAGTTCAGCGTGCCGGTGACGTAGCCGGCCCAGACCAGGGAAAAACCGAAGTAGTTTGCGGTGATATGCTGGAACAGCAGGGAGTCGGGGCGGCGTGTGCGCAGGAACAGCCCCAGCGCCAACAGCCCCAGGGCTCCGGCGGTCACGGCCACCAGCACCGGGATCTGCCCGCGCGCGAAGGCGACATCAATGAACCGGTGCCCGTCCTCGCGGGCCAGCACGTAAAACAGCCCGGCAAGATAGAACGGGTAGATGACCGCAACCTCCATGACCGCGGCACAGCCCCGCTCTACCCTGTTCCACCTCCAGCGCGCCAAGTTTCTTCTCTCCCTGAGCAGCGCTCCCTGACTTCCGCTTTCCGCCAGACCGCACCCGCCCGCCCTGTCCCTGAGGGTACAAGGCCCGAGGCGCTGCACATGGATAACCGGAAACTCCGAATGACCGGCCTGTGGATCTGTCCTGTTTGTGTGGTTGTGTTGCTTCTTTTTCTTGCAGGCCGGGATGCAGGAAGCTGGTAATAAAGTACCAGTGAACTGGTTCACATGGCAAGGGAAGGGACAAGGGACAAGGGACAAGGGACAAGGGACAAGGGACAAGGGACAAGGGGCAAGGGGCAAGGGGAAAGGGGAAAGGGGTACTCCTGCAGATGCCGGGCG
>SLJS01000306.1 GCA_007135015.1 Alcanivorax sp.
CGAATTCCGGCACGAAGCCAGGTTCTTCGCGCCCCAGGGTGCGCTCCCACAAACCCTTTTGCGACACCCTCCCCCGAACAATTTCCGTACTGACTCTGCCGCAACGCAACAGCACCCGGCCCCATCCGCTGTAATGCTGATCCTGACTCTCTGGAAGCCGACGGCCTGCCGGGCGAATTTCATCCGGAGCCGCCATCGCTGCTA
Organism: Alcanivorax sp.; assembly: GCA_007135015.1. GTDB lineage: Bacteria > Pseudomonadota > Gammaproteobacteria > Pseudomonadales > Alcanivoracaceae > SLJS01. Next base: position 205 of record SLJS01000306.1, read on the forward strand.
AGGTTGTCCTGAGCCTGGTATCGGGGGAGCGGCCATAAATGGAAGCAGTGATCGGCCAGATTGAAAGCCTGCTCGACGGTTTCGCGGCATTCATGTGGGGCCCGCCCCTGGTGGTGCTGCTGGTCGGCGGCGGCCTCTTCTTCGTGATTCATTCGGCCCTGCTGCCCTATCGCCACTTCGGGCATGCCCTGGGCATCCTGCGGGGCAAATACGACGACGCCAGCGACCCGGGTGATGTTTCGCACTTCCGCGCGCTGACCACTGCGTTGTCCGGCACCCTGGGACTGGGCAACATCGCCGGCGTGGCGGTGGCCATTACCGTGGGCGGGCCCGGGGCCATTTTCTGGATGTGGATCACGGCCCTGGTGGGCATTGCCACCAAGTTCTACACCTGTACCCTCGCGATCCTCTATCGCGGCCGCGACAGCCTCGGGCACCTGCAGGGCGGGCCCATGTACATCGTGCGTGAGGGCCTGGGCCGGCGCTGGCTGCCGCTGGCCTTTCTGTTCGCGGTGGCGGGCATGCTCGGCACGCTCCCCGTGTTCCAGGTCAACCAGCTGGTCCAGATCGTGCGCGATATCATTGCCGTGCCCGCCGGCTGGACCAGCGCCGACGATCACCTGCTGTTCGACTTTGTCATGGGTGTGAGCGTCGCCGCGCTGGTACTGGCGGTGGTCGTCGGCCGCATCCAGCGGGTGGGGCTGGTCACCGGCTGGCTGGTACCGTCCATGGTGGGGCTCTATCTGGTGCTGACCTTCTATATCCTGGGCACCCATGCGAGCGAAGTGCCCGCTGCCTTCGCACTCATCTTCCGCGACGCCTTCATGGGCGAAGCGGTGGCCGGAGGCATCCTCGGTGCCGTCATTGTTACCGGCGTTCGCCGGGGAGCCTTTTCAAACGAGGCAGGCATCGGCACGGAGGTCATGGCCCATGGCGCCGCGCGCACCCGGGAACCGGTCCGCGAGGGCCTGGTGGCCATGCTGGGCCCGGTCATCGATACGCTGATCGTATGCACCTGCACGGCCCTGGCGCTGCTGGTCACGGGGGTCTGGACGGAGTCGGAGATGGAAGGCGTCTCGCTCACCGCGGAGGCCTTTGAAACCGCCCTGCCCGGCTTCGGTGCCTGGGCGCTGACCCTGATGGTGGTCATGCTCAGTCTCAGCACCATCCTTACCTTCTGGTACTATGGCAGCAAGTGCCTGGGCTTTCTGGTGGGCGCCGAATACCAGCACCATTACATCTGGATCTATACCCTTCTGATTCTGGCCGGCGCCGTGGTGACCCTGGATGCGGTGCTCGGTCTGATCGACGGGATGTACGCGGTCATGGCCATTCCCACCATGACCGCATCGCTGCTGCTGGCTCCCCGCGTCAAGGAAGCCGCACGGGACTATTTCCGGCGCAGGCGTGGGAATTTCGCAGACGAGGCAGACCATGAATACTGAATCGATCCGCGATCAACTGCTGGCACGCCGCGCCGAACTGGAAGCACTCCGCGAAGGCTCCGGCGAAAGCCGCGCTCCGGTGCAACTGGACCAGCAGAGTGTGGGCCGGCTCTCGCGCATGGACGCCATGCAGCAGCAGGCCATGGCCGAGGCCACCGAAGCGCAGCGGGCCCGCGAACTCGCCGAGATTCGCGCCGCCCTGACGCGGATCGAGCAGGATGATTATGGCTACTGCGAGGATTGCGGCACGGAGATACCGGAAAAGCGGCTGCTTCTCTATCCCGCCATCCGCTACTGCGTGGCCTGCCAGGAAAGCCGGGAATAATCCTTTTCAGCGTCCCGCTGCCTCCCCTCGGCCCGGCATGAGAACCGCACCCTGGTGCGCGAAGAATCGGGCACGTGCCGGATGCCGGGTTTTCGCGCTGCAAGCAGCGCTTCTGCAGGCGTCATGATCCCTGTTTTGCGACCCCCTCCCGGATCGAATGCCAAAGCCGGCGGCGCAGGGTCTTTATGTGTCCTTCACGTGCTATCTTGTATGAGTGGGTCACAACCCCGTCAAGGAGCAAGAGTCTCATGACACAGTCACTGCAGAAGCTGTCCCTCCTTCTGGTGGAGGACCACCGGGAGCTGGCACAGACGATTGTCGAATATCTGGAAGAAAGCGGGGCCACCGTCGACTATGCAGGCAACCCCTCACTGGCCAGGGAGCTGATGCGCGAACATCACCATGACCTGATCCTGCTCGATATCATGCTGCCCGGCGAAGATGGCTACTCGCTGTGCAATTTCCTGCGCACGGAACTGATGAAGGATGCCCCGGTGATCTTTCTCACTGCCCGGGACCAGCTTGATGACAAGCTGGAAGGGTTCTCCCGGGGCGGCGATGACTATATCGTCAAGCCATTCGCACTGCCGGAACTGGCCGCCCGGATCCAGGCACTGATTCGAAGGCAGCGTCACGAAGTCGCCCCCAATGTGCTGCAGGTTGCCGACCTGGAGCTCGACCCGTCCCGCCAGGAAGTTCGCCGGGCGGGACAGCTGCTGAAGCTCTCGCCCACCGCGTTTCGCATTCTGCGGATACTCATGCGTGAATCCCCGCGACTGGTCAGCCGCGAGCAGCTGGAGCAGGAGCTCTGGGGAGACCTGGTGCCGGATTCCGATGCATTGCGCAGCCATCTGTACAACCTTCGCAAGGTCGTGGACAAGCCGTTCGAGACGAAACTGCTTGAAACCATGCCCGGCGTCGGTTTCCTCATCCGCAAACCCACGCAGGAATCCGACCGGAACAGTGCCTGATGTGCGCCCCTTTGGGGCGCGGTCGTCGGCGGTCGGTGGTCAGTAGTCGGAAGAAACATTCTTTCCCGGATTCACACGCCGGTGAATCAGGAATGATCCCCTCTCCCCCTGGACGCTGTCGCAAAAGGGTCTCATGACACCGGCAGGAGCGCACCCTGGGGTGCGAAGAACCTGGCACCGTTGCCGAATCCGGGGCCTTCGCGGCCCAAGTTCCGCTCCCACAAGTGCCAGAATTACCCTGCTTCAACACCCTTGCCAGACTAACCTTCCAACACCACCCTCGCCCTGGTGCCCTGGCCGGGCCTGCTGGCGACATCGAGCTGCCAGCCGCTTCGCTCGCACAGCCGCTGGACAATGGCCAGTCCCAGCCCATGTCCTCCTTCCGAACTTTCCCCGCGCTCGAAAGGTTTCATCAGACGCTCCAGTGACTCCGGATCCATGCCGGGGCCGGTATCGGAAACCGTTACACTGCGATCCGCCACGACCACTTCGATCGAGCCGCTGTCGGTATAATTGATGGCATTGCGTATCAGGTTGGTCAGCACGATGGTCAGCAGGATCTCCGGTGCATCCAGCTCCACTACAGCGTCCTGCCTGCATGCCAGGCGTACCTGCTTGCGTGCCGCCAGCGGCTCGAGGCGCTCGACCAGGTTCATGACCAGGTCATTGACGACCAGCCGCTCCGATGGAATCCGGTGGTCTTCCATGCGCGCGAGCATCAGCAGGGTTTCGGTCAGCGCCTCCATGTCACCGGCGGTGTCCTCAATGCGGCGCAGGGGCGGCGAGTCGGGTAATCGTGCCGAAAGCAATTCCAGATTGGCGCGTATCACCGCCAGGGGGGTACGCAATTCATGGCTGGCATCGCGGGTGAAGCGCCGCTCACGCTCAACGAACTCCAGCAGCCTGTCGGCATAGTTCTCCAGCGCGGAGACCAGTACCGCCACTTCAGAGTCCCGCTCGGCCCCGATCCGCGAAAGGTCCGGGCGGTCCAGGCGGTCGCCGCCGGAGGTCTTGCGCAGCGCATCGGCCAGGCGCACAAGCGGGGAGACCAGTTGACGGGACTTTCGCCAGCCCAGGTAAGTAAGCAGGTAGATGACAAGCAATACGACACTCAGGGGCGCGATGCCGAAAGCGAGCGCCAGGGCAAAGACCCGCTCTTCGTCAAACTCCAGATACAGGGTCTTGTCGCCGCGCTGTTCGATGTAGACGATGGGCTCACGCTCGAAAAGCGTCACCCGGTGGAAACCGGGACCCAGCCCCTGAAACGCCTCGGGGACGGGATCATGGTGCTCCGGGCCCCGCAGGTAGCCGAGCAGGTGCCTGGTATTGGGCCGGGCACTGGAGGAGTCCTGGTCATAAAGCTCCCAGAAATGCTCGGCCTCGAGCTTGAGCGCCCGCTCGACCAGCAGGTGTTCGGTGATCAGGGCGGTAATCATCACCCCGAGCACCGTGGCAAGACTGATCAGGCCTGCCTGGAACAGGTACACGCGGGCAAGGCGGTGCTGAACTCCGGAACGGCGCCTGGTCATCGGTCAATACATCCGGCAGGAGTGGCCACGGAAAAGAGAGCTGCTGCTGTCACCATACGCAAAAAGCCCCAATCGGACCATGGACAGGCGATCCCGGGAAACCCGGCTGACGCTCTTCCCGAAGCTGGCCCGCAGCCGACCGCCGCACAGGCTCAACCAGCCATTGTTTCTGCATTATCACTCCAGATGGCGCGCGCCCTCCAGGCAAGCAGTGGCACCAACAGGGAGAACACGAGTCCGTAAACCACCAGCAAGGGCACCATCCCGAGCGGCGCACTGGCCGCGCCAAACCGGATTCCCGCGGCCATGGAGCAGACGCCACCGACAGCGCCGAAAACCGCCGCCAACCCGGGCCTGCCCTGCAGCCAGGAAAGGCTGTAGTGAAAGCTGACCGCAAGTCCCGCCCACAACAGCAGGATCCAGGGCGGGGGCAACCAGGAAACCGGTTGCAGCCGGTACTCGATCAGCCCCGGAAGAACCCACAGCAACTCCACCACCGCCCCCAGCGCCACACCGAAGCACACCAGGCGCAGATCCCGCCCGGCGGAACTTCCCGTCAGACTTCCCGTCAACGGGCCCCAGGCGAGCAACAGAACCAGTACTGCCAGCGCGGGCCGAACCTCACCCGCCGCTGCACCGAGCACGGTGGTGAACCACAATGCCTGGAATAGCACCAGGTTGCCGATCACACCAATCTTGTGCCGTCTTTTCATTGGCGGATTCTCCGGCGAAGGCTGTCAATGCGCCGTGAAGTGAAGGGTTCACACCTGTTTCACCAGTTGCGGGCGAATATCGCCATCATGATCAGATTACTCCTCTCCAGCAGCCTGGTTGCTTGCCTCGCGACCATTCTCAGCGCCTGCACAAGCAGCAGCCATGACGATTTCGCCGGGCAGTACCTTGAAGCACTTGAAGAACATCCCGGGGCCGAAGCCGACATGGAAGCGGCCACAGGGCGTTTCATGGCGGTATTCGAGAACTTTCACGACAACAAGCTGCGTGAGCGGGTGGAGGCGGCCTACGCACCGGAGCTGTACTTCAACGACACCATGCATACCTTTCGCGACCGCAATACGCTGCACGCGTATCTTCAGCGAACGGCCGGGCGAATCGAGTCGATGGAGGTGGAACTGCTGGGCTGGTCCCGGCAGAGCACGGACCTGTATGTCCGCTGGACCATGAAAACGCGCTTTCGGATACTCGGGCGCGAGAGCGCACCGCGCACTTCGGGCATGAGTCATTTACGCCTTGATGACGCCGGGAAGATTATTCTGCAACAGGATTTCTGGGACAGCTCCCAGGGATTTCTCGAGCACATTCCGGTCTTCGGCGGGAGTATCCGATGGTTGCGCGCGCGATTGTAAGCATGCTTGTCTGCATCAGCCTGGCTCCCGCCGCTACCATGGCCGGGGATACCGTAGCGTCCAGTTCTTCCGTCCAGCCCTCCTCTGAAGGCGGCGAATCCGTGCGCGAATGTTCCGCAACCACCGTGCGAGCCCTGCGGTTCATTCGCGTGGCCGAAGCGCGGCTGAAGCTCGATGACTGTGATCGACTGCAATGGCCGCTGGAGCCTCCCCTGGTGCTGGAGCTGTCCTACCACCGGGCCGTGCCCGCCCATGCCTTCGACGAGGCGGCGCGCGCCATGCTTGAACGCAACCTGGAAGAAGAACGCTGGCGCTCTCTGCAAAGCCGGGTCGACACCTTCAACCGGGGCTACCGGGATGTCGAGGATGGAGATGTATACCGGCTGCACTATGACCGCGACGGCAGCCTCCGGCTTGCCCTGAACGGTCAAACGATAGCCCGTGAACAGGGCCATGATTTCGCGCGCGCCTACCTGCATATCTGGTTCGGGGAAGAACCCTACTCGAGCCGCATGAAGGCCTCGTTGCTGAACGAGTGAAGCTCCCCGCCGGCGCCCCCCCGGCTTCCATCCCCGCCATCCGCTGCACCGACCCGGGTTTGCCTGGGTGGCCCTGACGACTGGAACACCGGTCAACGGGGCCTGTTCGACCCCGGGGCCAGGTTCCATAATCGAAGCCTCTTGAGGTACCCGATGAGGATCAGGTATGGCAAAAGATGCAACCGGTCACGCACTGACCGCACTGAACAGACTCGCCGGCTCCAGTCTGCTCGACCGTCTGGGCATGCGCCGCATGGTGGAGCGGCTCGCCTATGGACTCACACGCTCGGGATTTCGCGTGCTGACCACCTCCGCGCGAGCCTTCCAGAGCGTTGGCGGACGCGGCAAGCCCGAACGCCTGGACGCGCCCGGCCAGACCACGGACCTGTTTGATCTGCACATCACCGAAGAACAGCAGATGATTCGCAATTCGGTCCAGGATTTTGCCAGGGATGTGCTTCTGCCCGGAGCCGAGCGCGCCGATGCGGAACAGCGGACACCGGAAGAAACCCTGGCCGCCGCCCGGGAACTGGGCCTGAATTTCTTTGCCGTGCCTGAATCCCTGGACGGCGCCGCAACCGAGCGCTCCACGGTCACTACCATGCTCGTCGCCGAAGACCTGGCCGGCGGAGACATGGGCCAGGCGGTGGCCATTCTGGCCCCCATGAGCGTGGCCAACGCGCTGACCCGCTGGGGTTCGGCGGAACAGCAGAGCCGCTATCTTCCCGCCTTTGCGGGCGAGGAGTCGCCGCTTGCAACCATTGCCGTCTGTGAGCCCCGGCCGCTTTTCGATCCGCTGGAACTGGAAACCAGCGCCACCAGACAGGACGGTGACTGGGTACTCAACGGCACCAAGTCCCTGGTGCCGCTGGCCGCGGAAGCGGAGCTCTTTCTTGTGGCCGCGCAGACCGACGAAGGCCCGGCGGTTTTCATCGTCGAGGGGGGCACCGAGGGCCTGTCCTGCGGCGAGGATTCGCCCATGGGTATCCGCGCGGCCGCTACCCGCCCGCTGCAGCTGAACAATGTGCGGGTGCCCGACAGCCAGCGTCTGGGCGTCGAGGATTTCGACTATCGTGCCTTCATCGATCTGGGCACGCTGGCCTGGTGTGCACTCGCAGTGGGCACCAGCCAGGCGGTGCTTGATTATGTAATTCCCTACTGCAATGAACGCAAGGCTTTCGGTGAGCCGATCAGTCATCGCCAGTCGGTGGCCTTCATGATCTCGAACATGGCCATTGAAGTGGAAGCCATGCGCATACTGACCTGGCGCGCGGCCAGTCGCGCGGAACAGGGCCGCGACTTCCGCCGCGAGACTCACATGGCCCGCACCCTGGTCAAGGAAAAGGCCATGCAAGTGGGCACCGACGGTGTACAGCTGCTCGGCGGCCACGGCTTCACCCACGAGTATCCGGTCGAGCGCTGGTATCGCGATCTTCGTGCCATCGGTGTCGCCTGGGGCGGCCTGCATCTGTGAACCGGGAGAACGAATCATGAATCTGGAAATTCCGAAGAAATTCAGACCCATCATCAACAATGCCCAACAGGTGGCCGAGTCCGTCTTCCGCCCGATCTCGCGCAAGTACGACCGCCTTGAGCACGAGTATCCGAAGGAACTGGACATGCTCGGCTCCGTCCTGGACGGCTTCAATGACGGCGATCCGGCCAACAGCGCCGGAGCAGGCCAGACCGGCAAGGGAAAGGTCGAGGATGACGGCAAGGTCAAGAACGGCGCCAACATGAGCACCTGTCTTGGCGCCATGGAACTGTGCCGTGGCGACGTGGCCTTCCTGCTTGCCATGCCCCGCCAGGGTCTGGGCAACGCGGCCATCGCCGCCGTGGCCAATGAGGAACAGCTGGAGCGCTTCCGCGGCAAATGGGCGGCCATGGCCATTACCGAACCCGGCGCGGGTTCGGATTCCGCGGCAATCCGTACCACCGCGAAACCCGACGGCGATCATTACGTTCTCAATGGCGAGAAGATCTATGTAACCTCCGGCGCGCGCGCCGACTGCGTGGTCGTCTGGGCCACGGTGGACCCGAGCAAGGGCCGCGCGGCGATCAAGTCCTTCGTTGTCGAGTGGGGCACCCCCGGCATGGAGCTGGCACGCCTGGAGAAGAAGCTCGGTATCCGGGCTTCGGATACAGCAGCCATCAATTTCAATGACTGCCGCGTACCGAAGGAAAACCTGCTCGGCAACCCGGAAGTCGATACCGGCTTCGCCGGGGTCATGGAAACCTTCGACAATACCCGTCCGCTTGTGGCCTCCTTCGCGCTGGGCTGTGCACGAGCCTCGCTCGACCGGCTCCGGGAGTTGCTCGCGAAGCAGATCAAGCTGGACCACGAAAGACCCGTGGACAACTGCTCCGCTGTGGAGGCCGAGCTGTACCGGATGGAAGCGGACTGGGAGGCGTGTTACTGGCTGGTAGTCAAGGCCGCCTGGATGGCGGATAACAAGCAGCCCAACTCGGTGGAAGCCTCGATCTCCAAGGCTCGCGCCGGGCGCATGGGCAACGAGGTAACCCTGCGGTGCGCCGAACTGGCCGGCAGCCTCGGCTATACGGAGGACGAGTTGCTGGAGAAGTGGGCGCGAGATTCGAAGATTCTCGATATCTTCGAGGGCACCCAGCAAATCCAGTTGCTGATCATCGCCAGGCGGCTTCTGGGACTTTCCTCCAGGGAACTGAAATAACGCCCCTCCAGAAACATGCTCCGGGCTCCGGGCCCGGAGCATATCATATTGATATCACTCTTATGACCGGGTCACGGACCATGACTTTGCCTGATGTCACATTGAGCCTGTCCGTTTACCATGTGAGGAGAATCACAATACGGAAGGGCTCCGCCCGCTGTCAGGTGGAGAGGGAAGAAATGGAATACCAACGCATGCCGCAAGCAGGTCGGATAGTTCATCAGGACGATACGGGCCGTCTGGTCGGAATGGAAAACCTGGCGGTAACCCGAGCGCGCGCTCCGCAACCCCCCGCGTTACCGGCCGTCGCCTTGCTCCTGGCGCTATTGTGCGTTCCGCTGGCTCAGGCCGCCACCGCGGGCAACACCCTGCTCAGTGACCAGAGCTGCCAATACGCGCTTCTGGACCTGGAAGACGGCGGCTTCATCGTGATGCGCATAACGGGCGGCGAACACTTTCCCCGGCCCGGGGATCGCCTCAGCGGCAATGATTCCTACCAGTCCGGCGACTTCAGCGAAATCACCCACTCGCGCACCGACACAACCCTCCGTATCTGGATCGACGCCGTCATCAATGACGAACAGCAGGCCCTGAGCCGCTATTACCGGCGTTGTCGATAGCGCCCCTTCGGGGCGCAGTTGTCGGTGGTCGGTCATCAGCCGTGAGAAGGGAGTCGCAAAAGCCTTTTCCAGTTTTGGCGCTGGCTGCTGTAAGCCTCCACCCCTTCGCTAGCCCGGATATTTCACCAAATGCCATGTGATTCGCGCAGCGGATGGTCGTCGTCAGGCGTGCTCGCGACTGAAACCGTAGCAGGGACTACGGTTGAAGGAGCATGCGCGCCTGACGGCGGCCAGACCAAGCGAAGCGCATGGCAAGCGTAATTGTACCCACGGGCCACCTGGCTCGACGCCTTTGAAAGACATGTATAATGGCACCACAGGTCGATTATGGGAGTGGTTTGGTGAAATATCCGGGCTAGGGTGTCGTAAAAGCCCCTCTCCCCTGGCGGGAGAGGGATTGGGGAGAGGGGGAAGGTTACGCAAGCTGCACTGCTTGATGCTTTCCCGTACTTCGATCCCCCTCTCCCTGTCCCTCTCCCACGGCGGGGAGAGGGGACCCTCCAGCAAGGCTGCAAAGCCCTGGATTCCGGGACGGTGCCAGGTTCTTCCGTCCCGGGGTACGCCCCTACAAACCCTTCTACGACACTCTCCAAGGAGGGTGTCGCAAAAGGGTCGCATGGCATCTGTAGGAGCGCTGCTCGCAGCGCGAAGAATCTGGCAGCGTGCGGAATCCGGGGTTTTCGCG
>SLJS01000035.1 GCA_007135015.1 Alcanivorax sp.
ACTGACCACTGACCACTGACCACTGACCACTGACCACTGACCACTGACCACTGACCACTGACCACTGACCACTGACCACTGACCACTGACCACTGACCACTGACCACTGACCACTGACCACCGACCACCGACCACCGACCACCGACCTCTTCCCTTACCACCGCATCATCGGCAATGGACTCAGCGGGTGTCGGATGAAGCGCCGTACCGTCAGGCCGACAAGTTTGCGGTGAAAGCCGGCATTGGGGAATGCCTCGCACACCTGCCGGTAGAACTGACGCGACAGGCCGAATCGGCGGATACCAAGCGATACATCGGTCCAGTCCGCTTTGCGGAATGCTTCCACCAGCGAGTCGTGGCGGTCACTGTAGCGGCGCACCTTGTGGTGCTGCTCGATCATGGCCTCGATTTCGGGGATCCAGTCTTCCCGCTCCCTTTCGGCAAGAAAGGCCCGGGCAAGCGCCCGGGAGGGGGCCAGATAATCGAAGGTGCCCCGCACCCAGATGCCCAGGTCGTGGAAGGCCGCCGCGATGGCGACCTTTTCAATGGTTTCGTCGTCATCGTCCGCGCCATGCAGGGCGATGCAGAAATTGAGTACCCGGTAGCAGTGGTTCCGATAGGCGGAGAAGTCGTCCCCCAGTGAGTCCTTCCAGTAATGAAGAAGCTCGTCGATCAGCGCTGAGCTCTTGTAGAGGCTCATCGTGATATCTTCCGGCATTGTTCTCCGCCTTATTCAGTCGCGGCTCTGCTTTGAACCCGGCGCAATGGCTGTTCAGTAGCCGATATCCAGATACGAACGGGAAATCTTCTCGATCGCGATCACATAGGCGGCCATGCGAAGGTCCCTGACCTGGTGATTGGTTCGACGCACTTCCACCATTTCCTGGAAGGCCAGGCGCATGGTGTCGTCCAGGCCGGAGCGTACCAGATCAAACTCGTCGGCGCCGCGCACGATTTCCTTGCGCACCCAGTCGGGTACCGGCGTATTGGTGGCCAGCTCTATGGCCGAGATGATGTGGGCGCCTCGCGTTTCGTGGAAGCGTTTCTCGATGCGGCCGAAGCGCACATGGGCGAGGTTACGGATCCATTCGAAATAGGAGACGATCACGCCGCCTGCGTTGCAGTAGGCATCGGGAATGATTTCCACGCCGCGCTTTTGCAGGATGGCGTCGGCCTCGTAGGTGATGGGGCCGTTGGCCGCCTCGACGACCAGTTTCGCCTTGATGCCTTCGGCGTTGTCGCCGTGAATCACCCCTTCGAGTGCGGCGGGAATGAGAATGTCACAGTCATGTTCCAGCACGGAAGCGCCGTCCTCGACGTACTTGGCGCCCGGAAAGCCTTTCACTCCGCCGTGCTCGATCATGTGCTCGTGCACGTCATGGATGTTCAGGCCATCCGGGTTGATCAGGGCGCCGTCACGCTCGATCACGGCGGTGATCAGGCAATTGTCCTCGGTGGAGAGAAAGAGTGCGGCATGATAGCCCACGTTGCCCAGGCCCTGGATGATGATGCGTTTGCCGCCCAGTCCAGGAGTGAGGCCGGCTTCCTTGACCACATCAAAGTGACGGAAGTACTCGCGCATGGCGTATTGCACGCCGCGGCCGGTGGCCTCGTTGCGTCCGCGCACGCCGCCATAGCCGACAGGCTTGCCGGTTACACAGCCGATATAGTTGATGTCGTCAGGGAAAAGCTGGCGGTAGGTGTCGGCCATCCATCCCATCTCGCGCTGGCCGGTGCCCATGTCCGGGGCCGGCACGTTCTTGGCCGGGCTGAGAAAACCCTTGTTCGCCAGTTCCCGGGCGAAGCGGCGGGTGATGCTTTCCAGTTGGCTGCGGGTGTACTTGCGCGGGTCGATGCAGAGTCCGCCCTTGGAGCCGCCGTAGGGCACGTCCACGATGGCGCACTTGTAGGTCATCAGCGCGGCCAGGGCCTCCACCTCCTCCTGGTTGACCTCGGGGGCGTAGCGTATGCCGCCCTTGGAAGGCAGGCGGTGGTCGCTGTGGACCGCGCGCCAGCCTGTGAACATTTCCGGCTTGCCGTCGATCTCCACCGGAAAGGATACCTGCAACACGGTGTTGCAGGCCTTGAGGGCATTGCCCATGCCTTCTTCCAGACCCATGATGCGGATGGCGTGGTCCACCATCAGGTCCACGTTGTCACGGAAGGAAAGGGCGACGGGCTCGTTTGTGGTCATTGGTGCTCCCCGGTTACCTGCATACTGTCAGACTAACCTCGTAGTGCGTACGGATAAAAGCGCCATCTCCGCTTTTTGCGCTTTCCGCGGTTTGCGGGCGTTGTCGCGCGACGCGCCCCGGGAGGACAGTCGGCGCGGAAGATGTTACACTGTACGGCTCTCCGCGCCGGCTCCGGATTTCCCGTTACCGGCCGGCGGAACCGTACAAAAGGGCAGAAGCACGCCATGATCATCGTCAAGGGCTCGATCCCGGTCAATATGGACCATCACGAGGAGGCCGTGGAGCTGGTGGAAACGCTGGCGGAGAATTCCCGTCGCGAGCCCGGCTGCCTGGCCTATGAGGTCTATCTGCGCTCCGATGCCCCGGAAGTGATCATGGTCTGGCAGCAGTGGGCCAGCATGGACGCCCTGGAAGCCCATTTTTCCTCGTCGCACGTGGATGAGTTCCTGGATCATATTCCCGACCTGATCGAGGGCGAGGTCTCCTCCGCGCACTTTGAAGTGCGCGAGGCGGTCCTGTCCGAGGACGACGCCGAAGAGGTTGTCGAGCCGCCCCGGGTACAGCTGGCGGATAACACCATTATTCATTAGCAGCCCCTTCGGGGCCGCGGCTGCGAGCCTCGGGCTGCGGGCCGCGAGAATCGTTCCTCGAAGCCCGAAGCCCGAAGCCCGCAGCAGCGGCGCTAGCCGCAGTAGGCAGGCAGTAGTGTCATCTCGAGTATCCCTTCCAGTTCCCGCACCGCGTCCTCCGCGCGGGCAACCTTGATGGTTCGCATGCCCATTGCCCGGGCGGGCTTGAGGTTGATGCCCAGATCGTCGAGAAAGACCACCTTTTCCGGACGCACGCCGGCTCGCTTGCAGGCGCTTTCGTAGAAGGCGGGCTCGGGCTTGCGGGCACCGGACTTGCTTGATTCCTGCACAAAGGCAAACCGGTTCATGGCTTCGCGTACCCGGGCCGCGTGGTCCGGGTCGTGGCTCATGCCTGCGCCATGGCCCACCGGAAGATTGTTGGTCAGGCAGGCCTGGAGGAAATGGGGTGCCAGCGCATCCAGCACACGGACCATGCCCGGTCGCACGTCCACGGCGAGAAGCGGCAGCAACTCGCGTCCGCTCACTGCATGGCCACGGGCGCGGGTTTCTTCCAGAAAGAGCCGGTCAAATTCTTCCAGGGAAATATCACCGCGCTCGAAACGGGCCCAGGCGTTGTCATGGGGGTTCTGCGCATTGGTCATGCGCAGAAAGTCCCGCGGCAGCCCCCGCTCGCGTTCAAAACGGTTCATGTTATCGAAGGGACTTTCCGCGATCACGCCGCCGAAGTCCCAGAAGACTGCTTCGATATTGTTGCCGCCCATGCTTCCGTCTCCCTGCACGCCTTTCGTTGTATGGCCCGACGCAGCCCGGATTTTGTACCAAACCACTCGCATAATCGAAGGCAGGTGCCATGATACGGGCTTTTCAGAGGTTCCCTGGCATTTGGTGCAATATCCGGGCTCGCTGTTGCACAATGATGAACGCAATACAGCCGCGGGATCATCCATGAAAAGTCGCATTCATTCCACCGAAGAGGTCAGCGAGGGGCTGGCGGGACAGGGGTATATCTGTGACCCGGAGGTCGCCATGGCGGTGTTTCTCGCCGCCAGGCTGCGCAAGCCCGTGCTCGTCGAAGGCCCCCCCGGAGTCGGCAAGACGGAGCTTGCGCGGGCCGCCTCGGCGTATCTGCAGGCGCCGCTGATCCGGCTGCAGTGCTACGAGGGTCTCGACGAGGCCCGCGCGCTCTATGAATGGAAATACGGCAAGCAACTGCTCTATACCCAGCTGCTGCGCGAGAAGCTCGGCGACCTGCTTGCTGGCGCGGACACCCTGGATGCCTGCATGGATCGCCTGGCGGGCATGGGTGATGCCTTCTACAGTGAAACCTTTCTGGAGCCCCGGCCGCTGCTGCAGGCCCTCCGCAGTGATGAGCCGCCGGTGCTGCTGATCGACGAGGTGGACAAGGCGGACCAGGAGTTCGAGGCCTTTCTGCTGGAGCTGCTTGCCGACTATCACATTTCCATTCCCGAGCTGGGCACGGTGGGCGCGAAGACCGAACCGCTGGTGTTTCTCACCAGCAACAACAGCCGGGAACTGTCCGATGCGTTGCGCAGGCGCTGTCTGCACCTGTGGATCCCCTTTCCGGACAGTGATCTGGAACAGCGGATCGTGGCCGCCCGGGTGCCGGAGATTTCCGATGCCCTGCGCGGGCAACTGGTGGCGTTCGTGCAGCGGCTGCGGGAGCTGGAGCTGAAGAAGCAGCCAGCCATCTCGGAGACGCTGGACTGGGCCCGTTCGCTGGTACTGCTCCATGCCCGCGAGCTGGAGCCGGAACTGGTACGCAGCACCCTGAGCCTGCTGCTCAAGTACGAGCAGGATCTGGCCACGGTGCGGAATGGCCTGTCACGGTTGCTGCGCGAGTGAGGTAGACCATGCCCGTTTCCCGGCTTGTCGAATTCATGACAGTGCTGCGCGGCGCCGGGGTGCCGGTTTCCACCGCCGAGACACTGGATGCCCTGGCGGTGGCCGAGCAACTCGGGCTGGAGGACCGTGCCCGGCTGAAGGCGGGACTGTCCCTTGCGCTGGCCAAGACCGGCGAGGACAAGGCCCGTTTCAGTGAGTGTTTCGACCGTTTCTTTCATTTCTCCCGCTCCACGGTTGCTCCCGTACCGGGCGAAGAGGACGAGTCGTTGAACCCGCCGCCTTCGCCCGGCGGGGAAGCCGCCGGCGAGGGCGGCGGCTCCGGCGGTCAGCAGCCGGCCTCGGCGCTGGGGCGGATGCTGGTGGCCGACGAGCCGGAGGAACTGGAGCGCAGGATGGCCCGGGCCATGGACGACGCGGGGCTGCGCGGCATTCGCGTGATCACCCAGAAAGGCCTTTATGCGCGCCGGATCATGCAGGGCCTGGGGGTGGAAGACCTGGACGGCGAGATCCTTTCCCTGGAGCGTGATGCCCGGCCGGCTTCCGTGCGCCGTGCGCGCATGTTGCGCGAAGCCCGCGACGCACTGCGCGCCCGGGTAATCGAAGAGGTGAACCGGCAGTTCCTGCTCCATGCCCGCAGTTACGGGCAGGAGCTGCGTGAGCAGGCGATGCGCAATGTGTCGCTGCGTCATCTGCATGAGTTCGACGACGTGCGCGCCCAGGTCGAGCGCATGGCCCGCAGGTTGCGCATCCTTCACAGCCGCCGTACCCGAAGCGCCCGCCGCGGCCCCCCGGACCTTCGCCGCACCATCGGCGAAAGCATTCGCTACGGCGGTGTGCCGCTGGCGTTGCGCCATCGTCGTCGCCGTCGCGGCAAAAGCCGGGTCTATGTGGTCTGCGATGTGTCCCGGTCGGTGGCGCCGGCGGCGCGCTTTCTGTTGCTGTTTCTGCAGGCCCTGCACGAGGTGCTTCCCGATGTGCGCATTTTCGCGTTCGCTTCCCGGTTCGGAGAGGTCACCGATTACTTTCGCGGCGAGGATCCGGACCGGGCGGTTGCCCGGATCATGACGAACTTCGGAGGAAGCGGTACTGACTATGGGGCCATGCTGGAGGATTTCAGTGCCCTGTGCGGCGGCGAACTGGACCGGCGCGGCACGCTGATCGTGCTGGGCGATGCGCGCAACAATGAGCTGCCTGCCCGTCAGGAGCTGCTTCGGGAGATGGCCGCCAGGTTGCGCCAGGTCTACTGGCTCAATCCGGAAGCAACGAATCGCTGGGGCAGCGGTGATTCAGTGATGCCGCTCTACCTGCCCGCATGCCGCCGGGCGATGAGTTGCCGCAACCTGGCGCAGCTGGAACGTTTCGTCGATGAGCTGCTTTCCGCCACCCGGTGAGGGGATCATGATTCGCCGGCTTCCGAGGTGGCGGGGCCGAGGACGCTGCGCAACTCCCGATCCAGTTTTTCGCGAGTGATCGGCTTGGCGATGTGGCTGATCATGCCCGCATCATGACAGGCCCGGATCTTGTCGGGTACCGCGTGGGCGGTCAGTGCGACCACCGGCACCGGCGGAACCCGCTCCTTTTTCTGCAGCTCCCGGATGCGGCGCACGGTCTCGAAGCCATCCATGTCAGGCATCTCACAGTCCATCAGCACCAGATCAAAGTGCTTGTCGGTATCCATCAGTATGGCAATGGCCTCCATGCCGCCTTCGGCGAGCTGCACTTCATGGCCGAGCGCGCGGCACAGGCCCTCCGCAACGGTCAGGTTGATGTGGTTGTCATCGACGACCAGCAGTCGTGCCGGGGCGGTGGGCGTCTCTTCCTTGCCGGCCCCGGTGTCCTGCTGGCCCGGCTCTTCGTGCGCGGGCTCGCTGTCGGGGCGGGGCAGCGGCAACCGGAACCAGAAACGCGAGCCCTTTCCTTCCTCGCTGTGTACACCGATCTCGCCGCCCATGATCTCCACAAGCTGTCGGCAGATGGCCAGGCCCAGCCCGGTGCCTCCGTAACGGCGTGAAGTGGAGTTGTCCAGCTGGTGGAAATGCTCGAACAGCTGCTTGAGCTTTTCCCGGGGCATGCCGATACCGGTGTCCTTGATTTCGAAATAGACATAATCCGGGTTGGCTTCCTCGCGGTGCAGCGAGACATCAATCTGCCCGTTCTGGGTGAATTTCACGGCGTTGCTGATCAGGTTGGAAAGCACCTGGCGCAGGCGTACCGCGTCGCCCAGGCAGGGCCCACCGACATCAGGGCTTATGCCCATCTCAAGGCGGTTGCTGTTGAGCTGTGCGCGGTGGGTGAACAGGTCCACGCATTCGCCCACCAGTTTTTCCAGCTCGAAGCGTTGCTGTTCGATGGGCATCTTGCCCGCCTCGATCCGGGCATAGTCGAGTACATCGTCGATCAGCTCCAGAAGGCTGTTGCTGGACTGCTCGATGATATACAGATGATGCTTCTGGCTTTCATCCAGGCCGCTGTCGCGGAGCATGTCCACGGTGCCCATGATGCCGTTGAGTGGCGTGCGAATCTCGTGACTCATCACCGCCAGGAACTCACTGCGTGCGCTGAGAGCCTCGTTGAGCTCCCGGGTGCGTTCCTGTACCCGCTCTTCCAGTGCTTCATTGGCTTCGCGCTGGATTCGTTCGTTTTCCTGCTTGAGAAGCGTCATGCGGTGTGCCAGGGCGAACGAAAGCAGCAGGGCTTCCAGGCTGGTGCCGATCTGCAGCGCGTATTCCACCGGCGCGACGGCGGGGATGATCTCGTGATTCTTGAGCACGTACAGGCAGGCGGCGATGGCGACCGCAATGAAAGCAAGCATGAAGTACCGCGCGGAGGTATAGCCCGCGCGCATCTGCAGTGCGGCAATCACCACCACGGCAACCACCCAGGGTACGGCCACCGCCGCCGAAATGCGTACCCAGGCCTGGAAGGCCATCAGGCTCAGCGGCGCTGCCACAAGGGCGGCGATGCCCAGCCAGTAGAGCCAGCGGTCGAGTCCGGGCCGGTAACGATGCAGTTCCAGGAAATGCCGTGCGAAGAACACCGAAAAGCTCAGCGTCAGCATGTTGAGCACGGTAATGCCGTGGTGGTTCCACCAGGGTGAATTCGGCCAGAGGAACTGGAAGCTCAGCCCCTCCCGGGTCAGCACCATCAGCCCGAATACGCCCAGATAGAGCACATACCACAGATAGCTGCGGTCGCGTATGGAAAGGAATATCAGCAGGTTGAACAGGCACATGACCAGGATCAGCCCCGCATAGGCGCCGTGGACCAGGTACAGGCGGTTGTGGCGGTCACGGAACGCCTGCCAGTCCATCAGCGTGGCGGGCATGTCCAGGACATACTCGCCCTTGGCGCGCAGCAGCACGCTGTAGGACTCGCCGGGGGACAGCTCCAGGGGAAAGACCACGGACGGGTGCTCCACCGGACGCTGGTTGAAAGGAAAACGGGCGCCGGCTTCCCGGTAGTCCAGCGGGTTGCCTTCGGCGTCAAAAAGCCAGAGTTCCACCTGGTCAAGATGGGGGCGGCCCACGCTGAGATGCCAGCCGGTCTCGTAGCCCCGGTTTTCCATTTCCAGCAGAAACCAGTGCGCACCATCGCGGAACCCCAGGGTGGGGAAAGCGGTTCCCAGGCGCTTCCCCTGGCCGGCGCGCAGGCGCTCGTACGCCTGTGGCGGGGACAGGGCGTGTTCCTCGTCGGCGAGCCAGTGCATGCTGCTGGCGGCCTCCAGGGTCGCCGGCGTGTCCTCCAGGGTCAGCGGGGCCGAGGAAGCAGCTTCCGCGGCTCCCAGCAGCAGCAACACAAGCAGGAACGGGTAGTGCATTGCGAGGCGGTCCCCCATGGTCAGGCCCTGATAGTACGCAGCGGGGACGTGACTCGTCCATCCGGCATGCCGGGTGGAAGAGTGCAAAGGGGACAGTCGGACGTGGCGGCTTGTCGCCCTGTCCGCCACCCGGCAGACTGAGCTCCCTGGCGTGAATCCGGAGAAGGGTGATGGAAACGGCGAGGCACTACCGTACCTGCAATCTTTGCGAGGCCATGTGCGGCCTGGAGATCGAACACCAGGGCGGGGAGATACGCGCCATTCGCGGCGATCCGGACGACCCGCTCAGCCGGGGGCATATCTGCCCCAAGGCGGTGGCGCTTCAGGATCTGCACAATGATCCGGACCGGCTTCGCCACCCGGTGCGCCGAACCGCCGACGGCTGGGAAGAGATTTCCTGGGAGGAGGCGCTGGACGAGACCGCCCGCCGGCTCGGCGGCATCCGCGACGAGCACGGGCGCGATGCCGTGGGCCTCTATGTGGGCAATCCCACGGTGCACAACCACGGCGCGCTGCTGATGCTGCTTCCGCTGCTCAAGGCACTGCGCACCCGTAACCGCTACAGCGCAACCTCCCTGGACCAGTTGCCGCACATGCTTGCCTGCAAGGAGATGTTCGGTCACCAGGCGCTGTTTCCGGTGCCGGATCTGGAGCGCACCCGGTACTTCTTTATAGTGGGCGCCAATCCCATGGCTTCCAACGGCAGTGTCATGACCTCCCCGGACATACGCAACCGGCTCAAGGAGATACGCCGGCGCGGAGGCAAGGTGGTGGTGATCGACCCGCGGCGCACCGAAACCGCCCGGGAAGCCGACGAGCATCATTTCATACGCCCGGGTACCGACGGCTATCTGCTGCTGGCCATGCTGCATGTGCTCTATCGTGACCGGCGTGTTGACGCCGGGGCGCTGCCGTTGGTCGACGGGGTCGAGCAGCTCGAAGAGCAGGTGCGGGAATGGACGCCGCAACGGGTCGCCGGGGTGACCGGCATGGAACCGGTGGTCATCGAGGCGCTGGCCCGGGAATTCGCCGAGGCGGACGGGGCGGCCGGGTACTGTCGCGTGGGCACCTCCACCTCCGCGTTCAGCGGTATCAGCGCCTGGCTGATGTACGCGCTCAATGTCGTCACCGGCAACCTGGACCGGCCCGGAGGCCTGATGTTTCCGCAGCCGGCGTTTGATCCGGTTGCCCTGACGGGGTTGAGCGGCGACACCGGAAGCTTTGACCGTTACCGCAGCCGTGTGCGCGGGCTGCCCGAGTTCGGCGGCGAGTTTCCGGCGGTGACCCTGGCCGACGAGATCCTCGAGCCCGGCGAGGGCCAGATCCGGGCCATGGTGACGCACGCGGGCAACCCCGTACTTTCCTGTCCGGATGGTGAGCGTCTGGACCGGGCGTTCTCGCAGCTGGACTTCATGGTCAGCTTCGATATCTACATCAATGAGACCACGCGCCACGCCGACATCATCCTGCCGGCGACCAGTGCGCTGGAGCACGCCCATTTCAATCCGGCCCTGCACGGGCTTGCGGTGCGCAACACCGTCAAGTTCTCGCCGCCCCTGTTCGATCCGCCGAAAGGGGCGCTGCAGGACTGGGAGGCGATCCTTGAGCTGATTACCCGCCTCAACAGCCGGGACCGGATGTCCACCCTGCGGGCCCGGGCGGTGCGCGCGCTGGTAAGACGGCTCACTGACCGGGGCCTGGTGGACCTGGGATTGCGTCTCGGCCCCTACGGCAGTGGCACCGCGGCACTGCGCAGGCTGGACCGGCTGGCCGCGGCGGTGCCCCTGGCCGGACGTGCCTGGAAGTCACTGCGTGACAGACTGGCGGGGCAGCGCGGCA
>SLJS01000272.1 GCA_007135015.1 Alcanivorax sp.
GTAACGATCAATACCGGCCGTTCACGCGAAAGCTCGCTGACGATCTCTTCAATGCCCTCGGTCGCCGCCGGGTCCAGCGCCGAGGTGGGTTCATCAAGAAGCAGCACTTCGCTGTTCATCAGGACACCCATGGCCATGCACAGGCGCTGTCTCTGTCCGCCGGAGAGCTTTCCGGCACGAACCCGCGGCCACTCCGCGCCAAGCTCACGGGCAAGGCCCAGCCGCTCAAGCTGCTCTTCCATCCTTCCACGCCACTGCTTGCGGGGTATGCCGCGCTTGCGAAGGGGGATCTTCAGGTTATCCCATACACTGCACGGAAAGACCGTGGGCACCTGCCAGACCATTGCGTAGCGCAACAGCGACCCTCCCTGACGACGGCACCCTCTCTCCGTGACGGTTCCGGAGTATGATATATCCTGGTCGTGAATTCCGGACAGCACACGCAGAAATGTACTCTTGCCGCAACCGGAAGGCCCGAGGATGGCCGTGACTCCCTTTTCCGGAATACTGAACCAGTCCACACAAACCCGGGGCTGCCCATTGATCCGGATCTCCAGGTCCGAGACAGAGATGAAATGTTCGGCGGGCAAATGGATTACACTCATACCTGATCGCCTCCCTTGGCATTGAAAAAGTGACCGAACAGCAGACGGGGAAGAAAAAGAAGAAGAAAGATTCCTGCAATGACAATCAATGAAACCGATCTTGCCTCCGGCATGCCGCCGGGCACATCCATTGCCAGCAGATAGATATGGTAATTGAGCATTCGAACCGAATCGGTGAGCGAAGACGGCATCTCCAGCAAGGCACCACAGGTAAGCATTACCGCCGCGGTATCACCCAGCGCACGTGTCCACCCGAACACCAGCAACTCAATGATCTGCGCGAAGCGCAGCCTGGGCACCATGACAAAGAGAAATTCCACCGGCCCCATGCGAAGATTTCTTGCCAGCTCGATATACTGCTTCTTCATCGGCTCGAGCAACTGCACAAAAGCCGTGATCAGCGCGGGGAAAAGAAGCAGAACCAGCGTCAACATTGCCGAGATGAGG
Source organism: Alcanivorax sp. (assembly GCA_007135015.1). Lineage (GTDB taxonomy): Bacteria > Pseudomonadota > Gammaproteobacteria > Pseudomonadales > Alcanivoracaceae > SLJS01. The sequence goes on from SLJS01000272.1 coordinate 1,053, forward strand.
GACCACCCCAGCCCCATCCACCCGGAGAACACCAGCAGCCCGATGACGCCAATAATGATCGATGGCATTCCGGCCAGCACATAAGCGATACCCGAGGCAAAGACCATGAGCCAGGAGGGAAGATAGAGGATCCCTGTAAGGCCGCCAGCAACAATCCACGCGGGCACCGCCGCCAGCACGACCGCCCCGCAGGTCGCAATAAGGGTGCCCACAAAAACCGCGGCCGGCGTTCGATCCAGCGTCAGGTCTCCCCACAGGACAACAAGGATGCTGACCGTAAGCAGGGCATAGAAGATAATGAAGATTCCGCGACTAAGCTTTTTCATTCTGCAACCGCAAGAGCATGGTTATTCCGAGAATGAGAATCGACACCATCGCCAGGCCATGAAGGGCAAGCTCGTGCTCGCCTGTGGCATAGGCCGCCTCCAGGGCGATGGTTGCGGTCATGGTGCGCACCCCGTCGAAGAGCGACCCCGGAAGCTGCAAGGCATTTCCCGACAGCATCAACACGATCATGGTTTCGCCAAAAAGGCGGCAGAATGTGTAATTGATGACATGACCGACCTCACCCGAGCAGCCCTTGAAGAAGATGATCGAGCGCTCCATCCCGGTAAGCTCGGCCGCCTTTTCCAGATCACCGTACTGCTGTCGGTATTCCTTGTAGCTCTGCATGAAAAGCAGGGCTGCCGCTGGCGCCAGAAACAACGTCAGCCCGGCACTTGCCGCGAGAAGACTGTATCCGCTCCCCGCCACCTCCCGGATAAGCGGCAACACCGCACTGATCGCCCAGACACCGATCACCACCGACGGCATGGCCGCCCAGGTCTGCATCAGCGATATCGCCGCCGTCTGAACGCCCTGGCCACGAAGGCCCGCCACCTGAAAGGCAAGCCCCCACGCCAGGATGATCGTCGGGGGAAGACTAACCAGCACAACCAGCAGTGACCCCGCAAGGGGCAGGCCAAGACCATACTCTCCGGCATCCGGCGCCCAGCCCATGGAGAGCCACGAGCCCGCCGGGACCGTCCCGAAGAACTGAAGCCCGCTGATAACGGGTATGGCAACCATTGTGGCAAGTGCCACACAGAACAGCGCAATAATGAACTTCACGGTCAGTGCTCGGGAAAGGGAAGAACGAAATGGCCTTCCATGATCGCTTTCATGCGATCATCCTTCAGCGCGGCAACAACCTGACTGACCAGAGATTCGCTTTTCGGCAGGTACACCAGATTCAGGCGCCTTCGCAACGGATAACGCCCCTCCCGGGCACTTTCCAGGCCGGGCTTCACGCCTTCCAGCCGGGGAACCCTGAGCGCCTCACCATTGTTCATGGCCTGATACGCATCCGCGTAGGAAACGTACGCGATAGCGCGCTCGTCCTGGGCCACTGCCGTGATTGCCTGCCCGTTGGAGCCGATAATCACCGCATCACGGCGAACCGCCCCACGCAGCTCAAAATGCTGCTCGAAGACCTGTTTGGTGGCGCGACCGCTCTCCTTGCCAA
>SLJS01000211.1 GCA_007135015.1 Alcanivorax sp.
GTGTCGCAAAAGGTACGCTCCCGCGAGCACGGCTTTCGCAGCGATTACTGGTTCCGGCCTGACCGGCCGGGTTCCCGCCTGAATTCGCCTGCGCAGGGGTCGGGTCCAAAGGGGCCCGAAACACACGCGCCTTGCGGCGCTCTGGATGCGTGGCCTTCGGCCACGCAGGTGCGGTTCAACCCTCCGGTATTTCATTCCATCCTGCAAGGAAGGAAACATCAGGCTTCTTAACGGCACCCTCCCCGGGGTGCTGGCCCCCGCAAGGCAAAAACCGGACAATGCAGCCCCGGGGCGCAGAAGCTTCTCCCGGGGCCCGGAACAGGCAAGGGAACCGACAGGACCATGAAACTATCATTCAGCAAGATGCACGGACTCGGCAATGATTTCATGGTGGTCGACGGCGTGCGCCAGCGGCTTCCGGATCAGGGCCCGCCCCTGCCGGCGAAGGTCATCCGACGGCTGGCGGACCGGCACTTCGGCGTGGGTTTCGACCAGTTGCTGGTGGTGCAGCCTGCCCGGGGCAATGCAGCCTTTCGCTATCGCATCTTCAACGCTGATGGCGGGGAAGTCTCCCAGTGCGGCAACGGCGCCCGCTGCTTCGCCCGTTTCGTGCGCGAGCAGGGCCTGACCGGCGATCACGAAATCCCTGTGGAAACCGCCGCCGGCGAGATGACCCTGACCGTCACCGACGACGGTCTGGTGACCGTGGACATGGGCGCGCCCCGCTGGGAGCCGGCGGAGATTCCCTTCCGCGCCGAGCGGCAGGCAGACAGCTATACCCTGGAGATCAACGGCCGCGAGTGGCCGGTGTGCGCGGTGGGCCTGGGCAACCCCCACTGCGTCCTGCTGGTCGACGACGTGGACCGGGCGCCGGTGGCGGAACTCGGCCCCGCCATTGAGCACCACAGGGATTTCCCCGAAAAAGTGAATGCGGGCTTCATGCAGATCCTGACACCGGGGCGCATCCGCCTGCGGGTCCACGAACGCGGCGCCGGCGAGACCCTGGCCTGCGGCTCCGGAGCCTGTGCGGCAGTGGTGTGCGGCCAGCGTCTCGGGCTGCTGGACGACTCCGTGGAAGTGGCGCTGCCGGGAGGCAGCCTGCGCATCCAGTACCACGGCGAAGGCAGCGTCCGGATGACAGGCCCGGCAAGCCACGTCTATGATGGCTGGATTCTGATTGACGAACTTCAGGAAGGGGACGCATGAGCGAGGAGCGGGATCTGCAGCCGGAGGAGGTTGCCGCCTGGCTGCGGCGGAATCCGGAGTTCTTCCAGGACAACGAGCAGCTTCTGGAACTGCTGCGCCTGCCCGATGCCCGGGGCGAGGCGGTGTCCCTGCTGGAACGCCAGGCCCAGGTACTGCGCGACCGCAACCAGTCGCTGCGTGACCGGCTGCGGCGACTGCTGGATGTGGCCCGGGAAAACGAGCAACTCTTTGCCAAGACCCGGGAACTGGTCCTGGCGCTGATTGAGGCACGCAGCACCGAGCAGCTGTTGTCCAGTCTGGTCAGCAGCCTGAAAAGGGACTTCGGCAGCGATGCTGTCACCCTGCTGGTCTACGACCGCGACCTGGATCTGACCGGCGAGATCCGCGGCAACGTGCGCTGCCTGGCCTTTCCGGACCTGCCTGAACCGCTGCAGGTACTGCTGCGCAACGGCAAGGCCATCTGCGGCACCCTGCGCCCCGACGAGATTCGCGCACTCTTTCCGGAACAGGCCGACGAGATCCAGTCGGCGGCCATGGTGCCGCTGGAACACGAAGGCCGTCAGGGGCTGCTCGCCATCGGCAGCGGCGATGTGCACCACTTCCGCAGCTCCCTGGATACCCTGTTCATCTCCCATATCGGCGAAGTGCTCAGCCGCCGGCTCCACGGCCTGCTGATCAAGTACCCGCGCCTGGAGGCGCGCAGGGCCTGATGGCCGCGGCCGTGACGGCATGAGCGACGCGCTGCACAGGGATATCGACCGCTTCCTCCGCCATCTGGCCACGGCCCGACGGCTTTCGCCCCACACCACGAAGAACTACGGCCGCGACCTGCGCGAATTCGCCGGCCTGCTGGCCGAGCGCGACATCGACGACTGGACGCAGGTGGATGCCCAGCAGGTGCGCACACTGATAGCAGCCCTGCACCGGCGTGGCCGCGGCGGCAAGAGCCTGGCAAGAATGCTCTCCAGCCTGCGCTCGCTCTACCGCTGGCTGCTGCGCGAAGGCCGCGTCAGCGACAATCCCGCCCAGGGTATCAGCGCCCCGAAATCCCCCCGCCGCCTGCCACGGACACTGGACCCGGACGGCGCCGCACACCTGCTTGATCACCAGAACGGCGACAAGCCCGCGGACCTGCGCGATGCGGCCATCATGGAGCTGATGTATTCCTGCGGCCTGCGCCTGGCCGAAGTGCTTGGACTGGACCTGGAAAGCATCGACTTCTCCGATGCCTCGGTAGTGGTGACCGGCAAGGGCAACCGCGCTCGCCAGCTTCCCGTGGGCGCACCGGCGCTGGAGGCGGTACGCCGCTGGCTGCGCAGACGCCCGGAGCTGCTCCGGGAGCCCCA
>SLJS01000140.1 GCA_007135015.1 Alcanivorax sp.
ATACAGCCTTCGAAGCAACGCCTGCATCGGAAGCGGTAATAAACAAGGAGACAGGGGAAAGTTGCGGGGGTCAAGGCGACGCGGACATCCAGCGTTATTCCTTTATTGTGCGTACTTTGCTGTGCGAACCGGAGAAGATCGCTACTCCACGCCGCCGTTTCCGGATCTACAAGCCCGCCCCATATGGCCTTTTCCCGGCGTACTCGCTATGCTTTCGGGGCGCGCCGGGCGCAGGCCCGCAAGGGATGCACGCGCTCGCAGAAGAAGAAACAGCGCATAACAGCAAAACACAAGAAGCCGTAACACTCCGCCGTTGAGGGAACTGACGATGGACCTTTCCGATATCCTTTTCCTGCTCATTATCGTTGCGATTCTGGGTATTGTTGTTTTCGGGGTTTTTATATCGGGCCGCTGGCGCAAGCGTCGCTGGTTCGGGCCGCTGCAGGAAAGCCTGGGCCTGGAGCCTTCCGGCAATGACCGAATGGAGGGCACCTGGCAGGGCGCGAAGGTACACATCCGGTACGAGCCGGGCGGGCGCCATGAAACGGAGTGCCTCACCTTCGTGCTCGAGCCCGTCCAGGCGCTCCCGGTGCAGGGTTTCATCCGCGTGCGCCGCAAGCACTTCATCGACCGCCTTGCGGTGGCCAGCGGTCTGGCCCGGCGCCTGTGGAAGGCCCGCTACAACGCGTCCGGCAAGGCGTTCGTGGAAGCGGCCAACGACGACTATGCCGAACGGGTGGTGGGTGACGCCCTGTTCCGCAGGGCGGTGCTGCCGCTGGTGGACTACTTCCGCCCTTCGCTGGAGATCCACCCCGGGCGGGTCGAGTTCGCACTTCGGGGTCCATTCCTGCGCGCCGGACGCAAGCTCAAGCCGAAGCATGTGCAACGCCTGCTTGACCGGCTCAAAACCATCAGCGAACTGGAATTCCCGGAACCCGGGCCGCAGTCCGCGCCGGCCGCCGATGATCAGGCCGCGCTGGCAGCTGGCGAAGGCCTTGTCGGCGGGAACTCCGAGGCGCGCGAGTTCCGTGCCGCCATTGCCAGACTGCCGGCTTCGGTGCGCACGCTGAGCTATCTGGTCTGCGGCTTCATGGTCATCGGCCCAGTGCTCTGGTGGTGGAGCTTCAACTACCCGGCCCTGGAGTGGACGCCCTATCAGTACGGCGTGGCCATCGGCCTGGGCCTTTGCATCGTCTATGGCGTGTTGCTTTTCCCCTGGCTGCGCGGGCAGAGCCGTGCACTGAAGCAGTTTTCCAACCTGATGGTCATGGCGTTGATCGGACTGCCCAGCCTGGCGGTGGGAGGGCTGCTCACCGCCAATGCCGTGCTCGACCACGAAGACGCCGTCTACCACCCGGCAAGGGTAGTGAGCACCGACGACGACTCCGTGGCCCTGGCCGTTGCCCTGCCGGCCGGCACCACGGAAGTGCGAATCCGCTATCGCAATATCGAGGGCAACCCCTCGAAGGACGACGCCTTTGAGGTGGGCATTCGAAGCGGAGCGCTGGGTTTTCCCTGGGCCTACCATGCATGGCGAGCCAATCCATGACAGCGTCATGGTGCTTCGATGGCCTTTGCCCGTACTGTACGGCTTCCTGCAGGAGGGCAGCGCCCGGCACGGGGCGCCCGCGCGGATTCATAACCGGAGAACGTCATGAAAGCGGTGACGACAACAGGCTGGGGGCTCAGGCCCCGACTGACGACCCATGAAATGCCGCAGCCCGGGGACCCGGGCCCGGACGATGTGGTGGTCCAGGTGCATGCCGCCTCGGTCAACCCCAAGGACTGGAAGCTCAACTACCACCTGGCCGTGGCCGCCACACCGGCGCTGACCAGCCGACTGCCGCCGCTCTTTGGCGACGATCTGGCCGGCACCGTGGTCGCCCGCGGAAGCAACGTCACCGACTTCGCCCTGGGCGATGCCGTCTACGGCATGGACATGCGCCTGCGCACCGCTTCCCTGGCCGAGCAGGCCCGCATCAGCCAGCACTGCATCGCGAAAAAGCCGGCCTCCCTCTCGTTCGAACAGGCCGCGGCCATGCCACTGGCCGCACTCACCGCCCTGCAGGGGCTGCGCAGGGGCCGGGCACAAGCCGGCAGTCGCGTGCTGCTTATCGGCGCCTCCGGCGGCGTGGGCACCTTCGCCGTGCAGATCGCCCGCGCCATGGACTGCCATGTCACCGGCGTGTGCAGCGGCCGCAACGCCGACTTCGTGCGCGAACTCGGCGCCGACGAAGTCATCGACTACACCGCCGGCGACTACCGTGACAGCGCCGGCCCCTTCGATCTCGTCTTCGATGTGACCTCCCACGAATCCCCGCGAAGCTGTGCGCGGATGATCGCCGACGGCGGCTGGTTCATCTCCACAGGCGGCGATGCGCGCTCCATGATCGGCACACCCCTGTATCGCCTGCTTGGCCGCAACACCGCAAGCATCCTGGTCAAGCCTCGCCGCGCGGACCTCGAAGAACTGGCCGCGATGGTCGACGACGGAAAACTCCGCCCCATCGTCGACAGCGAATTTGACCTGGCCGACAGCGAAGCCGCCTA
>SLJS01000003.1 GCA_007135015.1 Alcanivorax sp.
CCCGAAGCCCGAAGCCCGAAGCCCGAAGCCCGAAGCCCGAAGCCCGAAGCCCGAAGCCCGAAGCCCGAAGCCCGAAGCCCGAAGCCCGAAGCCCGAAGCTCGAAGCTCGAAGCTCGAAGCTCGTAGCCCGAAGCCCAACCCTGCTATAGTACCGCCACCCTTGGCAGCCGGCTTTTACCATGTCCGCCGACGACGTCTCCCTGCTGTTCATCCATGGCTTCAACAGCGGCCCGGAAGGGCACAAGGTCGGGCTGTTGCGGGAATTTCTCGCCCGCCACGGAATGGAAGATCGATTACGGGTGCCACAGTTGCCCGTGGACCCGCGCCGCGCCATGGCTGTGCTGGAGGCAGAGCTGGCCGCCGCGGGTCCGGCGGCGCTGGTGGGGTCCTCGCTGGGCGGTTTCTATGCCACCTGGCTGGCGGTGCACCATGACCTGAAGGCCGTGCTGATCAACCCGGTGGTCCAGCCCTGGCGGTTGCTTGCCGACAACGCAGTGGAACTGGCCGCCGCCACCGGCGGGGACGGTGCTTCGGTGGACCTGGACGCGCTGGACAACGCGCTGCGTCATTACGAGGTGGAGGAAATCCCCCGGCCGGAGAATCTGCTGGTGATGGTCCAGGCCGGCGACGAGGTGCTGGACTGGCGGGATGCCGCGGAGTTCTACGCCGACTGCAGTTTCTACCGCAGCCTCAACGGCAGCCATGCATTTGATGACTTTGATGCCTTTATTCCGCTAGTGTTGCGTTTTTGCGGCATTCGTTGCGAGAGCCCATGAGTGACTATACCGCCGAACAGATCGAAGTCCTTTCCGGACTTGAACCGGTGCGCAAGCGCCCCGGCATGTATACGGATACCTCGCGGCCCAATCATCTGGTCCAGGAAGTGGTGGACAACAGCGTGGACGAAGCGCTGGAGGGCCACGCGAAGACGCTGAGTGTAACCCTGCACAGCGACGGCTCGGTGGAGGTGGAGGATGACGGTCGCGGCATGCCCGTGGACCCGCATCCAAAACTCAAGAAACCGGGTGTCGAGGTGATCCTTTCCACGCTGCATGCCGGCGGCAAGTTCTCCGCGAAAAGCTATCGTTTCTCCGGCGGTCTGCACGGCGTGGGGGTCTCCGTGGTCAACGCCCTTTCGAAGAAGCTCGAGGTACGGGTCAGGCGGGCCGGGAAGGAATACGGCATGACCTTCGCCGGTGGTGACCGGAAGTCCGCGCTGAAGGAACTCGGCACCGTGGGCCGGCGCAATACCGGCACGGTGATTCATTTCTGGCCCGACCCGAAATACTTTGACTCGCCGAAACTGTCCGTGCCGCGCCTGCGTCATCTGCTGCGCGCCAAGGCGGTACTGTGCCCCGGCCTGACGGTACGCCTGGACGATCGCATCAACGGTGAGAAGGAAGAATGGCAATATCAGGACGGGCTGGTGGAATATCTGCTGGACGCCACCCGGGGTGCCGTGCGTGTGCCGGAGGAGCCCTTCGACGGCAGCATGTCGGCGGAAACCGAGGCGGTGGACTGGGCCGTGCTCTGGATGCCGGAAGGTGGCGAGCAGGTGGCGGAGTCCTATGTGAACCTGATCCCCACCACCCAGGGCGGCACTCATGTGAACGGGCTACGCGCCGGGCTGCTGGAGGCCATGCGTGAGTTCTGCGAGTACCGCAATCTGCTGCCCCGTGGTGTGCGCCTGGCGCCGGAGGATATCTGGGACCGGGCCTGCTATGTGCTGTCGGTAAAGATGCAGGAGCCGCAGTTCTCCGGCCAGACCAAGTAGCGGCTGGGTTCGCGCCAGAGTGCGAGCTTTATCTCCGGAGTGGTCAAGGATGCCTTCAGTCTCTGGCTCAACCAGCACACCAGTGAGGCCGAGCGGCTTGCCGAGTTGTGCATCAGCAATGCCCAGAGCCGCATCCGCTCGGCAAAGAAGGTGGCACGCAAGAAGGTGGCCAGCGGCCCGGCCCTGCCGGGGAAGCTGGCCGATTGCTCCAGCGATGACCCGGCCCGGGGCGAGCTCTTTCTGGTGGAGGGTGACTCCGCCGGTGGTTCCGCCAAGCAGGCCCGCGACCGTGAACACCAGGCCATCATGCCCCTGCGCGGCAAGATCATGAATACCTGGGAGGTGGAACCCGCGGATGTACTCGGTTCCCAGGAAGTTCACGACATTGCCGTGGCACTGGGCATCGATCCGGGCAGTGACGACCTCAACGGCCTTCGCTATCACAAGGTATGCATCCTCGCTGATGCGGACTCCGACGGGCTGCATATCGCCACCCTGCTGTGCGCGCTATTCGTGCGGCACTTTCCCGCGCTGGTGCGCAAAGGTCATATATTTGTGGCCATGCCGCCGCTGTATCGCATTGACGTGGGCAAGGACACCTATTACGCGCTGGACGAGGCAGAACGTCAGGGTGTGCTGGATCGCATCGAGGCGGAAAAGAAAAAGGGCAAGATCCAGGTCACTCGCTTCAAGGGCCTCGGCGAGATGAGCCCGCTGCAGCTGCGCGAGACCACCATGGCGCCCG
>SLJS01000019.1 GCA_007135015.1 Alcanivorax sp.
AAAGAGCTCGCCTGACCGTTCAGTCGACGCCGGGGCCTCACTGCCGCTACACTCGTGCCTGCCAGTAGAGACCCGGGACATGCAATGAATCCGAATTTCCTCGATTTCGAGCAACCCATCGCGGAACTGGAAGCGAAAATCGAGGAATTGCGTCTGGTGGGCAATGACAGTGACGTCAACCTCTCCGAAGAGATCCGCAAGCTCGAGGAAAAGAGCATCCGCCTCACCGAGAGCATCTTTGGCAACCTCACCTCCTGGCAGATCTCCCAACTCGCCCGTCACCCCCGCCGACCCTATACACTGGACTACATTCATCGCATCTTCGATCACTTTGACGAACTGCACGGCGATCGCTCCTTTGCCGATGATCCGGCGATCGTCGGGGGCATCGCGCGCCTCGGGGAACGGCCGGTGATGGTCATCGGCCACCAGAAGGGCAGGGAAGTGCGGGACAAGGTACACCGCAACTTCGGCATGCCGAAGCCGGAGGGCTATCGCAAGGCCCTGCGCCTGATGGAAATGGCCGAGCGGTTTGCCATGCCGGTGCTGACCTTCATCGACACACCCGGCGCCTTTCCCGGCATCGATGCCGAGGAACGCGGGCAGAGCGAGGCCATTGCCCGCAACTTGCGGGAAATGTCGAGTCTGCGCGTGCCAGTGGTAACCACGGTGATCGGCGAGGGCGGTTCCGGCGGCGCCCTGGCCATTGGCGTCTGCGATCACCTGCAGATGCTGGAATATGCCACCTATTCGGTGATTTCGCCGGAAGGCTGTGCCTCCATCCTGTGGCGCAGCTCCGACAAGGCGGCGGAAGCCGCCGATGCCATGGGCCTCACCGCCCGCCGCCTGCACGAACTGGGGATCGTTGACGAGGTGATCAGTGAACCCCTGGGCGGCGCCCACCGCGACCATGACCTGGCAGCCCGTCGCATACGCGACAGCCTGAGCACGCGCCTGGAGGCCCTGGGCGAGCTGGCCGTCACCGACCTGGTGGAACGTCGTTACCAGCGGCTGCTGGACTACGCCAACGTGGAAGAGCGCGAGCGCAAGAACGAGGACTGACGGCCGTTGCCACCCGGCCCGCGAGGGCCCTGTCCGGCGGCCTTCCCGGCCACACGGGGGACCGCCAGCGCCCCCTGCGTCATAATGCACGCCATGAAGGACATCGACCGTACGGAACAGGCGCTGGTGCGCCACCTGCGCCGGCATCTCGCGGACACTCCCGGAACCCTGGTGACCGGATTCAGCGGCGGCCTGGATTCCAGCGTGCTGTTGTATCTGCTGTGCCATGCCGGGTTCCGTCACCGGCTGCAGGCCGTGCATGTACATCACGGCCTGCAGCCGGAAGCCGATCGGTGGGCGGAGCACTGCCGGCGCCTGGCCCGGGCACGGCAGATCTCCTTCCATTGCGAGTTCCTGGCACTGGAGCCGGGCGCCGGTCTGGAGGCACGGGCCCGCGCCGCCCGCCGTCAGGCCCTGCTCGCCCGGGTACCCGCCGACGGCGCACTGCTGCTGGCCCACCATGCCGATGATCAGGCCGAAACCCTGCTGTTCCGGTTGTTGCGTGGCGCAGGTCCCCGGGGGCTTGCGGCCATGGCGGAGCGCCGCACCGAGCAGGAGCGCACCATACTGCGTCCGTTGCTCGGCGAATCCCGTGCCATGCTCGAGAAACTGGCGCGGGTGCGCGGCCTTGACTGGGTGGAAGATCCCTCCAACCGGGAAACCGGGCCGGACCGGAATTTCCTGCGTCATCGGGTATTGCCACTGCTGACGGAGCGCTGGCCCGGCGCCGTGGATACCCTGGCGCGGGACGCGGCGCTACAGCGTGACGCCGTCGTGCTGCTTGACGAGATCCGCGACCAGGACCTTGCGCGGATCGAGAACGAGGACGGCACCCTGGATCTGGCCGGGCTGACCGCGCTGTCGCCGCCACGTCGGCGTAATCTGCTGCACGGCTGGCTGCACCTGCGGGGACGGCGCTCACCTCCCCGGGCGGTGCTGGAAAGAGTGGAGCGGGAGCTGCTCCCGGCCGCCCCGGATCGCGCTCCGGTTATCGCCTGGCCGGAAGGCACCTTCCGGCGCCACGGCAATCGACTCTACCTGCTGGATGCGGCCGAGCGGGAAGTCCCGTTGCCCGGGGAAGAAGCACTGCTGCTGGAAGACGGCACCAGTCGGGTCTGGGGCTGCTTTCGTATCAGGGTGAAGAAGCTTTCCACACCCGAGGCTCCCGGGCCTTCAGGCCTGTGCCTGCCCGGTGATCTGTCCCACCTGGAGCTTGTGCCTCCACGGGGCGGAGAGCGGCTATTGCTGGGGGGGATGCACCGGCAGCTGACGGAATGCTGGCGCCAGGCAGGTATTCCGCCCTGGCGCCGCCCCGCGCTGCCCTTACTCTGCCTCGACGGTGAGCTCGTGGCGGCCTTCGCTGCCGGCGTGGCTGATCCCTGGCGCCCGGCAACGAACGCTCCGGTCTGGTATCTGTGGCTTGAGCCGGATCCGGTTACCTTCCGGTAAGGACAC
>SLJS01000169.1 GCA_007135015.1 Alcanivorax sp.
CCGAAGCCCTAAAAGTCTACCTGGATGCCCGCCCAGGCGGTGCGGGGCGCGCCGGGGCGCACGCCGGCGGGGCGGTGATGAGCGATGTACTCCTTGTCCGTCAGGTTCTCGACCCGGGCGGTCAGGCGCACATCGTCCAGCAGCTGGTAGCGGGCCGATGCGTCGAGCAGCCAGCGGCTGTCGATCTTCAGGTCTCTCAGGTCGGGGTCGGCGAAGGCCTGCTCCTCGGAAACATAGTTGGCATTCAGGTCGAGGCTCCAGGCGTCACGGGCCAGGCCAATGCCCAGGTTGAGCTGGTGCTGCGGGACCTCCGGAATGGAGTCACCCTTATCCGCGTTCGCCCACTGATTGGGCGCGGTGCTGCCGATATCCTGCTGGAACTCGCTTTCGGTGAGGGTATAACCCAGCCGTACCGGCACGGAGTAGTCCCAGTCCCGGGCCAGACCCAGGTCATGGTGCCAGGAGGCCTCCAGCCCGTAGATCTTCACTTCGCCGGCACTGACCACGTCGCCGATGTCGGAGCCGCCGCAACCTCCGCCCACAGCGGTACATTGGATGTTGATATTGCTGTAGTCGTTATAGAACGCAATCACCTCGGACTCGGTAAAGCGGTCCCCGTAGCGGAAGCCCGCCTCGAAGGCATCGGAACGCTCCGCTTTCGAATCCGGGTTGTTGCCCGCCGGGGCGAAGCCGCGATGGTAGCCGGCAAGCACACTCCAATGGTCGTCAAGATCGTAGACCGCACCAATGCCGGGGATCCAGACCCTCTCGTCATTGTCACGGTCGCGGTCCAGATTTCCGCTCGAACGTCCCGGACCATCCCAGTCCCTGCGCCGCTGGGTGATGTCCTCATAGCGCACGCCGGCGGTGAGCGTCCAGGGGCCCTGGCGCATGGTGTTCTGCACATGGGCGGCCAGGGCATCCGCTTGGCTGAGGCGGTTGGTGGTCTCGCCCGGTTCCTCTTCCTCGTCAACAACCATCATGCCGTTTTCCATGGCGAAACTGTCCTGCCATTGCAGCCGGTCTTCCTCGTCCTCGTGGTAGCGCAAACCCACCTCCAGTTCATGGGCCCAGCCGAAGGCGTCGAAAAGATGATCCACCCGGAATTGAATACCCCGGGCCATGTATTCGCGGTTGTTGGCGCGCACATTGCCGCGGGCATCCGGATCGACACTGTCCCTGCCGCGAATCCAGTCCATATCACCCTGGAAATCCCCGGGGCTCTGAAGGATCGTGGAAATCGACTCAAAATCCGGGTCGCCACTACCATCGAGCCTGTCGCCATCCCAGACCTCGTGCAGCTTGTACCAGTTACGCACCGTGTCCGAGCGATAGATGGTGGAGGTCAGCCGGGTTTCCGGCGTGAAATCAATGCTGTGACGCAGCTGCATCAGCTCATTGTCGGTGTTGATCTCGTCAAGCTGGGAGCCCGCGTAGCGCCGGAAGGGGCTATCGCGGTAATCATCCTCCGTAAGTCCCAGATAGGTGTCGCGGATGCTGCGCTCGTCCTCGGAATACTTGAGTTCCACCTGCTGGTGGAGCTGCGCGGACGGATCACTGGTCCAGCCCAGCTTGAATACATGATTGTCCCGGTCGAAGCCGGTATCCGGCACCGGGTTGTTGGGCTTGTCGCTGTTCTTTCCGGAAAGCGGAAAATCCAGCTTCTTGAACCCGTCACTGCTTTCGGTAAAGGTCTCCACCAGCAGCCCGATCTGTCCTTCGGTGCTGCCCACCCAGGCGTGGGTGCGTTCGCTGTTGCGCTCACCGCGCTCGTGACGGATACGGCCCATGCGCTCCGGCGGGATGGGCGTGGAAATCATGTTGAGCGACCCCCCCACGGTATAGGGGCCATGCTTGATGGCGCTGGAGCCTTTCTGTACTTCCACGCTGTCCATGCGGCCGATGGGCGGGAAGTAGTAGGCCGCCGGCGCGGCATAGGGCGCGGGCGCGCCCGCCAGCACGCCGTCCTCCATCACGGAGATGCGCGAGTTCCGCTCCGGGGCCACACCACGCATGCTGATATGCGGAAACTGGCCGTGGCCCTCTTCCTCCATGGCGTTCACGCCGGGCACGGTGCGCAGGATACGCGCCGGATCGGTGTAGCCGTGGCGGTCGAGTTCCTGCCGGTCCAGGTGATGGGCGGAGCCGGGAATATCGCGGATGCGCTCGCCCCGGCCGGTGATGGTGACGGTGTCCAGCATGACGCCGGTTTCCGTTGCCTCCGCCTGCTCCGGCTCCAACGCGGGCTCGTTTTCCGCCAGCGCCGGCGAGACCGCCCCCGCGCCGGTCAGCGCCACGGCCAGGGTCAGGGCCCGCAGCCGGTATCCACCAAACGGCGCCGCAACACGCTCCCCGGGAACCCGCCCGGCATTCCGCTCTTTGGTCATGTTGCCCCCTTGTGGCAAGCCTGCTCAGGATGAAGGGCGAACAATAATTATTCCCGATTACAACTGCAAATGATTCTTGATTACAAGGGGCAAGGGGCAAGGGGCAAGGGGCAAGG
>SLJS01000292.1 GCA_007135015.1 Alcanivorax sp.
CACAAGAAGCAGCTGCTCACTTACTTGCGGCTAACCGACATGAAGCTCGGTTACCTGCTGAATTTCGGCGAGGCTCTGATCAAGAACGGCATTACCCGCACCGTCAACGGACTGCTTGAATAAAACTCAAGGCCTTCAGTCTCGCTCTCCGAAATCATTCCTGTTTTCTCGGCGTGCCTGGCGGCTTGGCGGGATCAATAATTGACCTTCCCGTTACCCACAAATTCTGCCGAGGAGCTCATTACAATAGCTGGTCAAATGATGGAGCCGACCAGACCGTCCCGAACCCCAGGCCCCTGTAGCAACGCCTGCCATCCGTGTTTATTCTGACAAAGGCCCCGGAGCCACGGACCATTCGGCGGTTTTGGGGTGGAGCCTCTTTCATCAGAGGCCCGCATCCTATAATGTGCACAGCTGTACACAATAATAACAACAGGAGTCCGACATGGGTCTGCAGGAACCTGATCCAAAAGCCGGCGGCGGCTGGCTGGCGAAGCTTTCCTCCATCACCGACATGTTCGCCTACCCGCTGCGCACCTCCCATTACGTGGAGCTGGTGAATCCGCTGTGGACCACCCACCGGATGCAGGCCCGGGTGATGGACGTCTGGGACGAGACGAAGGATGCCCGGACCATTACGCTCAAACCCGGGGCAAACTGGCGGCTGCACCGGCCAGGGCAGCATATCCGGGTGGGGATTCCGGTGGAGGGCCGGCACTACACACGCACCTATACCATTTCCTCGCCGCCGGAACGCGACGACGGCTGTTTCACCATCACGGTGAAGGCCATCGCCGGCGGGCGCCTGTCCCATCACATCGTGCGCAAGTTGAAGGTGGGCGATTACATCCCGGTGGGGCTGCCCCAGGGGGATTTCTATCTGCCGGACGCCTCGCCCATTCAGCCGCTGTTCATTACCGCCGGCAGCGGCATTACGCCGGCCATGAGCATGCTGCGCAGCCTGATCCTGCAGGAGCGTTTGCCGGAGACGGTGCATATCCACTACGCGCCCCACGAGTTCGACACCATCTTCGGCCGCGAGCTTCGGCAGATGGATGCCGAGCAGCCGCTTTACAAGTTGCACGAGATTCACACCCACCGGAACGAGACCGGCGGCGCAGAGCGCTTCACCCGCGAGGGGCTGGAGCGGCTCTGCCCGGACTGGCGCGAGCGGGATTGCTACGCCTGTGGCCCGCCGGCGCTGCTGGCGGCGATCGAGGAGATCTGGGAAGAAGCGGGCCTGTCACACCGGCTGCATATCGAACGCTTCCGGGCGGAGCTGGCCCCCATCCCCAAGGACGCGGTGGGCGGAACCGTACGCTTTGCGAACGCGGACCTGGCGGTGGACGCCGACGGCGAGACCAATCTGCTGCGCGTGGCCGAGGACGCGGGGCTGAACCCGCCTCACGGCTGCCGCATGGGCATCTGCCATACCTGCAATACCACGCTGAAATCCGGCTGCGTGCGCGATCTGCGCAGCGGGGACTTTATCAATGAACCCGGCGCCACGGTGCAGACCTGTGTCTGCGCCGCCGCCGGCGACTGCGAGCTGGCGCTCTGAAGGAGGCATGCCATGGGCAACCGAAAACCGCTGCCGGTGAATCTCACCGATGAGCAGATCGACGAGTTCGGTCGTGAGATGGACAGCATCTATTACGAGACCCTGGAGTCCCGGGGCGACAGGGACCGGCTCTATATCCTGCGCCTGATCCGCACCCAGCGCAGCCTGGCGCTGGGCGGTCGGCTGGTGATCTACGCCAGTCTCTTCCTGTTGCCGGCCTGGCCGCACGCGATGGCGGGCTGGGGCACCACCCTGATCGTCATGGGTCTGGGGGTGCTCATGCTGGGCATCGCCAAGATCCTGGAAAACATGGAGATCGCCCACAATGTGCTGCACGCCCAGTGGGACTGGATGAAGGACCCGGAGATCCAGTCCAACACCTGGGAGTGGGACACCATGAGCCCGTCGGACCGCTGGATGCATTCGCACAACGTGGTCCATCACACCTGGACCAATGTGGTAGGCAAGGACCTGGACGTGGGCTACGGCATCATGCGGGTTACCCCCATGCAACCCTGGAAGCCCCACTATCTGCTGCAGCCGGTGTACTTCCTGTTGCTGATGCTGTTCTTCGAGGAAGGCGTGGCGCTGCACGAGCAGGCGCTGATCGATGTGCTCGAGCGCAAGAAGAAGGTCCGCGAGACACTGCCCCTGTGGAAGAAGATCGGCCGCAAGGTCTGGGGCCAGGTGCGCAAGGACTACATCATGTGGCCGGGCCTGGCCGCGCTGGTGGCGGTGCCCATTTCCTTCTTTGTTCCGGAGTCGCCCCTGACGGTCTTCCTGCTGGTGGCCGCGGCGAATTTCGTCGCCAATCTGATCCGCAATGTCTGGGCCTTCATCATCATTTTCTGTGGCCATTTCCCGGATGACGTCTACAACTTCACCCCGGAGCAGGTGGAAGGCGAGTCCCGGGGGCAGTGGTATGTGCGCCAGCTTCTGGGCTCGGCCAATATCACCGGCGGGCCGCTGTTCCATGTGATGTCCGGCAACCTCAGTCACCAGATCGAACATCATCTGTTCCCGGACCTGTGCAGCAACCGCTATCCGGAAGTGGCCCCGCGGGTGCGGGCGCTGGCGGCACGCTATGGCCTGCCCTACAACACCGCGCCGCTGTGGCGCCAGTTCGGCACCACCTGGCTGAACAACCTGCGCCTGGCCTTCCCCGGCGGAAAGCTTCCGCCAGAGCCGGCCACCGGGTGACGGCCCTTCGGGCGAGAGGCGAGAGGCGAGAGGCGAGAGGTAAGAGGTAAGAGGTAAGAGGTAAGAGGTAAGAGGCAAGCTTCGCCAGGCTGTGGGAGCGGGGCTTGCACCGCGAACCTTCCAGAGCGCTGGGAGGTCTTCGCGGTCCGAGGCCTGCTCCCACAGGAGCCATCAGACCCATTTGCGACACCTTCCACAGCCAAGGCGCACCGTTCGCCTGTAGTGCGCAGCAGGGCGTGGGCCTGCCCATCTCACCGCCTTCCGGGTTCGGCCGGTGCGACAATTTGCCGCATTGCCCTGCTCCGCTCCGGCTTCTATCTTTGCCGCCTCCACGGATTCGCGACATAGCAGGAGGCAAGCATGCGCATCACCCCTTTCCGGATTCTCTTTCTGAGCGGTTTTCTTGTCACACTGGCCCCCACCGGGGCCCTGGCAAACGGTGAGGCGCATCAGCTTGCCGGCTCGGACGGCGTTCGCGCCGACACCCACGCGCCCATCGGCGTGATGGCCGATCACATGCACGAGGCGGGCGAGTGGATGCTGTCGTACCGGTTCATGCGCATGGAAATGGAGGGTAACCGCCAGGGGCACAACCGGATCTCTCCGGAAGAGATCGTCACCAGCGAATCCAATCCTCATGACGCGCTGGACGAACTGCGGGTCGTGCCCACCGAAATGACCATGGACATGCACATGCTCGGGCTCATGTACGGGGTGAGCGATGACGTGACCCTGATGTTCATGCTTCCCTATCTGGAAAACCGCATGGAGCACATCACCTTTCAGGGCGGCTCCGGCACGGACCAGTTGGGCACCTTCACGACCCGCTCCTCCGGCTTCGGCGATGCCAGCGTCACCGGCATGTTCCGGATCTTTACCGATGACACCCACCACCTGCACTGGCAGGCGGGCCTGTCGTTGCCCACCGGTTCGAACACCGAGGAAGACACCGTGCTCACACCCATGGACGAGCGCGTGACCCTGCGTCTGCCCTACCCCATGCAGCTCGGCTCGGGCACTTTCGATTTCAATGGCGGCATCAGCTATCTGGCCACTGGAGAACGCCTGGGCTGGGGCGCGCAGTACCTGGCTACCTTGCGCACCGGACGCAACGCGCAGGGCTATACGCTCGGCGACCAGCATGCATTCAGTGGATGGCTCAGCTGGCGCTGGGTGCCGCCCCTTTCCACATCCCTGCGCCTGGAATACAGCCATCGCGGCAATATCCGCGGCAGTGACCCGGAGATCACGGCACCGGTGCAGACCGCCGACCCCAACCGCCAGGAACGGGAACTGCTGCAATGGCATGTCGGGGTCAACTGGGCCGGCCAGGGCGCGCTGGCCGGCCATCGCCTTGCGGTTGAATACGGACGCCCCCTGCTCGAAAATGTCAGCGGTCCGCAGATGTCGGTCGACGAGACCGCAACCCTCGGATACCAGTACAGCTGGTAGTTCCCTTTCACCTTTACCGTTACCGCGAACCCCTGGGCATGACGCAAGATCAGCAGTACCCGCTACGGCAACTGCTCTACATCCGGGCACTGGTCACCGCTTTCCTGGTTACGGCCACCGGGGCCGGGGTCTTCCTGTTTGACCTGGCGCCGGTGCTCGTGCCGATCACGGTGCTGCTGGCATTGATGGTCCTCGTGCTGGCCGCCAGCTGGTGGCGGCTGCGCAGCCGCCTTCCGGTTACCGACGCGGAACTGCTCGCGCACCTTGCCGTGGACGGGCTGCTCTACGCGGGCTTTCTGTATTTCACGGGGGGCGGCACCAATCCGTTGGTATTCGTGCTGCTGATTCCGGTCATCGTGGCCGCGGCCACCCTTCCGGGGCTTCACACCCTGATGCTTTCGGCGGGCCTGGTGGCCGTCTACTCCGCGCTTCTGCTCTGGTACCGGCCGCTGGGCGCGCTGAGTCATTCCCACGGGCCCGCGCCGGAGGGGCCGAGTTTCATTGACCTGCATATACTGGGCATGTGGCTGAACTTTCTTCTCACGGTGGCCATCGCCGGCTTTTTCGTGCTGCGCATGCAACAGATGGTGCGCCAGCGTGACCGGCAGTTGCATGCCGAGCGCGAGCGGCGTATCCGCGACCAGCAGGTGCTGACCCTGGCTACCATCACCGCCGGCACCGCCCATGAACTGGCCACGCCGCTGAATACCATGCAGGTGGTGCTCGACGATCTGGATGAAAGTGAGCCGCGTCTGAAAGGCGAGTTCGATCTGCTGCGCGAACAGGTCGGCCGTTGTTCGCGCAAGCTGCGCTCGATCACCGACAGGGCGCGCAACGACAACGCGGCCCTGGTTCCGGTCACGGATCTGGTGGAGCGGGTGCTTGGCGACTGGCAGCTTCTGCGCCCCCGCACGCAATGGCGCCTCGAGCACGACGGCGACGGCCAGCCGCCGCGGGTCCGCGTGGATGTGGCGCTGGAGCAGGCGCTGATCAATCTGCTCAACAATGCCGCGGATGCCTGCGAGCAGGGTCTGGAGATCAGCCTTGCGTGGAGCCCCCGGCATATTCTGATGCGGCTGCGCGACCGGGGCCCGGGCGTGTCCGCGGAAACCATGAGCGATCTGGGCAGGCCCTTCGTGACCACCAAATCGGGCCTGGGCATCGGACTCTTTCTCACCACCTCCACGCTGCGCGACCGTGACGGGGAAGTCCACCTGTTCAATCATCCCGCCGGCGGGGCGGTCACCGAGATCCATCTGAAACCGGAAGGCATCGGATGAGTGCATCAGCTTTTCTTGTTGTCGACGATGACCAGACGTTCGCCACGGCACTGGCCCGCTCGCTGACAAGACGGGACTTCACGGTGGACGTGGCCGCGGATGCCGAAGGCGCGCGGGAACACTGTCGGGCGCGGGAGTACGGTTTCGCCTGCGTGGACCTGAAGATGGACGGAGAGTCCGGCCTGGAGCTGATTCCCTGGCTCCGGCGCAACCAGCCCGGAATGCGCATCCTGATGCTCACCGGCTATGCGAGCATTGCCACCACCGTGGAAGCGGTCAAGCGTGGCGCGGACAACTACCTGCCCAAGCCCGCCGGCGTAACCGAGATCCTGGCTGCGCTGCGGGCGGATGAGACGGGCGGGCCAACGGCCGACGGGGCCGAAGCGGCCCCCATGTCGGTACGGCGCCGCGAATGGGAATACATCCAGCGGGTGCTGCTCGAACACAACGGCAATATCTCCGCCACCGCCCGGGTGCTCGGCATGCACCGACGTACCCTGCAGCGCAAGCTCGACAAGTTTCCCGCGCGCCGGTAGCGCCCCCTGCGTATGGCGGGACGCCTGGCTGTGCGAGGATGTCGCAAAAAACATTGCAGGAGCGCACCCTCCACAATGCTCTGGCACAGCAACAGGTCGTGTGGTAAAGCCGCGCTGGCAAGGAGGAAACGGCCGGTGATGAACCCCGGCAAGGTGCCCGTCCCACGGCGCGGGGACGGGCCGCGCCGAACGGCGGCCGCGATGCCTTGTAGCGGAAAATGAAGGAGAGCGCGGCCAAAGCCGGAACACAAGACCTTGGTTCCCGTTGCCCCGCCCCCTACACTGGCTCTGATGTAAATCGATTACCGGCGGAGCCTGATCCATGCGCAGTTTCTTTCATCCTTTCCAGGACCGGCATGTGCCGAAGAGCTATCTCAATCGCGGGAAGATGCGCCAGCCCCAGGAGTTGCCGGAGCGCACCGGTTATATCCTCGAGGCACTGGAAGAGCTGGGACAGGAGGTGGAAGAGCCGAAAGACCGGGGCATGGCGCCCATTGCGAAGGTCCATCATCCCGGTTATCTGCGCTTTCTCGAGTCCGCGCACCGGCGCTGGACCGCCGGCCCGGATGACTGGGGCGAGGAGGTAATTTCCAATATTTATTCCCGCTCGCCCAGTCCACTGCGCAGTCTGATCGGCGAGGCGGCCTTCTACCAGGCCGACGGCAGCTGCCCGATCGGCGAGGGCACCTGGGAGGCGGCCTACTGGTCCGCGCAGACCGCGCTGGCGGCCGGCGACGCCATCCGCCGTGGCGAACGGCTGGCCTACGGGCTCTGCCGCCCGCCCGGCCACCATGCCCGCCCGGACGCCGCCGGCGGCTTCTGCTATCTGAACAATGCGGCCATCGCCGCCGAGGCGCTGACGCCGGATTTTCCCCGCATCGCCATCCTGGACCCGGACATGCATCACGGCCAGGGCATCCAGGAAGTCTTCTACGAACGCGACGATGTGTTCTATGTTTCGGTGCACGGCGACCCGGGCAACTTCTACCCGGTGGTCTCCGGCTATGAGGATGAACGGGGTGCCGGGGCCGGTCACGGCTACAACCTGAACATGCCCATGCCCCACGGCTCCAGCGAGGAATACTTCCTTGGCCGCATCGATGAGGCCATGCGCGCAGTCTCCCTGTTCGCGCCGGACCTGCTGATCGTGACCCTGGGCTTTGATATCTATGAAGGCGACCCGCAGGCCAAGGTCTCGGTAAGCTCGAAGGGCTTCGCGCGAATGGCCGAGCGCTTCGCCGATTCCGGCACGCCGCTGCTGGTCATCCAGGAAGGCGGCTATGACCTGGAAAGTCTGGGCGAGAACACCAGGCAGTTCTTCTCCACACTGCTGCGGTCCTGACTGCGGGGCCGTACGTTTCGCGGCGGTCGACTTTGAGTGGCCGGCAGTCGGCTTTCGGCAGTCGGCAAGGAAGTCCGACTTCCTGAAAGCGGATCACCGGCTCGATCGCTCTGGAATCCCCTTTCCCTGTCCCTATCCCACCAAGAGTGTGTCGCAAAAGGGTTTGTGGGAGCGCACCTCGGGGCGCGAAGAACCTGGCACTGTCCCGGAACCCAGGGCCTTCCCGGCCTTGCTGGAGGGTCCCCTCTCCCCTGGTGAGGGTGTCGCAAAAGGGTTTCGTTGGCGAAGTAGGTCGATCAATGGGCTCCCTCCCCCGTGAGGGGGAGGGTCGGGGTGGGGAGGCGCGGCGAAGCCGCGCAAGGCCGCCTTCGGCGGCCTCCCCCTCCATACCTCCCCCTTCGCAGGGGGAGGCTTCCAATCGGAGGCGCCGCACCAGTCAGCAGGTTTTTACGACACCCTCACGAGGGGAGAGGGGCTTTTACGACACCCTCAGGGGCCAGGGGGTCTCCAGAGAGGTTGTGGTGAAGCGGCACCTTCGCCCGGCGGCGGGCCAGGCCTCCGGCCGTTTTCCGCTCATTCCAGGCCACTCATGTCGTGCTTACTTTAAGTTTCCTTTCTAACTTTTTGAACTTGTTAATAAAAAAGGTTCCAAAAAAGCTTGCAGTGAGTGGAAATTTACTTTAAAAGTATGCTGTAAGTTATTGATATGTACAGGGAGACGGTTCATGTCCTTCGATGCACGCGACCCGTATGATGCGGCGGCCCTCTATGACATGTGGCTGAACTGCCAGGGGTGCCCGGAAACCTTCGACTTTGAGCCCCGGCGGCCCATTGGCCTGGACTACTACCACGAGATCGGCCAGCGCGCGAAAAAGGAGCGCTGGGTGATTCATGAGCAGCCGGACGAGGATGAGCCGGACGGCATCAGCTACATGGTGCTGTGTCCGCAGTGCGCCCGCCGGCACGGCATCCGGCCGGATTACCGCCTGCGCAGCCACTCGCCCCGCGCCATTCGCGAAATCTGCGAGGCCATGGACAAGGCCCGGGAGCTGGTGGCGGCCTGAGCCGAGCTCCACTGGAGGGTACCGAAAAGCCCCTCTTCCACAAGGAGGGTGTCGCGAAAGGGTTTGTGGGAGCGCACCCTGGGTGCGCGAAGAACCTGGCACCGTGCCGGAATCCAGGGCCTTGGTGGCCTTGCTGGAGGGTCCCCTCTCCCCGCCGTGGGAGAGGGACAGGGAGAGGGGGGACCGAATTACGGGAAAGAATCAAGCGGTGCGGCTACCGTAGCCTTCCCCCTCTCCCCAGCCCTCTCCCACGAGGGGAGAGGGGGTTTTTACGACACGCTCACCAGGGGGGAGGGGCTTTAGCGACGCCCTCCTGGCGGGAGACGGAAGACCACGGAAAGGCGCTGGACCCGCGGGGCACGGCGCTGTACCTTTCTTTCGAAACCGAAAACCGAAAACGGAGCCACCATGTCCGAGCCGGCCACTGCACAGCGCGCCCGGCGCACCGCCTTTTTCGTCTCCGGCGGCACCGGTATTACCGCCGAGGCCCTGGGCCATTCCCTGCTCAGCCAGTTCGGCGATATCGACTTCGAGCAGGTGGCCCTGCCCTATGTGCAGACCGACGAGGACGCCCGGGACGCGCTCAACCGGGTGGACCGGGCCGCGCGGCAGGACGAACAGCTGCCCATCGTATTCTCCACCCTGGTCAACCACACACACCGGGAGATCCTGGCCGATTGCAACGCCCTGGTGCTGGACATGTTCGCGGTCTTTCTGGACCCGCTGGAGCAGGAGCTGGGGGTTCGCTCCAGCCACAAGGCCGGCCAGAGCCACGCCATCCGCGACGAGGAAGCCTACCGGATCCGCATCGACGCCATTCACTTCGCCCTGGACAACGACGACGGCGCCCGCACCCGGCACTACGAAAAGGCCGACATCATCCTCACCGGCGTCTCGCGCAGCGGCAAGACGCCCACCTCGCTCTACCTGGCCCTGCAATTCGGCCTCTATGCGGCCAACTACCCGCTCACCGACGACGACTTCGACGACCTGGACCTGCCCGAAGAACTCAAGCCCTACCGGGAGAAGCTCTTCGGCCTGATGATCGACTCCGAACGCCTGGCCGCCATCCGCAACGAACGTCGCGCCAACAGCCGCTACGCCTCGGAACAGCAGTGTGAAATGGAACTGCGCACGCTCGAAGGGCTCTACAACCGCTACAACATCCCCTGCCTGGATGTGACCGACCTGTCCATCGAGGAGATTTCCACCCGTATCCTGGCAAAGACCGGCCTGCAACGCAGACTCCAGTAGGAGCGCTGCTTGCAGCGCGAAAGCCCCGGATTCCGGCACGGCGCCAGGTTCTTCGCGCTGCAAGCAGCGCTCCTGCAAAGGCCATGAGACCCTTCCACAGAAACCCTCCGAGGTTGGCGACAAAGCCGGCGAGAGACCTCTGCCTCCAAAAGAAGAATTGCCCAGGAGCCCTCACACCACCGGCAGGAGCCCCCGGGCCGCGAACACATTGCATCGATCGCGCAAATCTGTACACTTTAACCCCTAACAAGGGATAAAAGTGTGCAGATATGCATGCCGCCGAAGCCCGGAGAGTGCTACAACAGTGGGATGCCCGGGGC
>SLJS01000298.1 GCA_007135015.1 Alcanivorax sp.
GCAAGGGACGGGGCTTTTCGGGAATCCACTGGACTGTAAGGATAAGGTACAGGGAGTGCTCATGGCTGAACCGATCCGTTCTTCCGGTGCCAGGACGTCACGTGGCAGCAGGCTGTGGCGCATTTTTGTCTGGCTGCTCCGGCGAGTGCTTGTCTACGGCCTGCCCGTGGCGGTGGCCATCACGGTGCTGCTGGTACTTCCGCTACGCTGGATTGATCCACCGATATCGTCGTTCATGCTGCAGACGCTGGCGAGCAGCCTGCGCGCCGGCGAGGAGGGCCGGATGCGCCATCAGTGGGTGCCGCTCCAGCAGATCTCCCCGCATCTGCAGGTGGCGGCCATCACCGCCGAGGATCAACGTTTTCCGGACCACCGGGGTTTCGATACCGAAGCACTGCGTGAGGCCGTGGCCGAGGCCATTGCGGGTGATCGCTTGCGCGGCGCGAGCACCATCAGCCAGCAGACCGCCAAGAATCTCTATCTCTGGCATGGCCGGTCCATGTTGCGAAAAGCAATGGAGGCCTGGTTCGTCGTCTGGATGGAACTGTTCTGGAGCAAGGAGAGAATACTGGAAGTCTATCTCAATATTGCCGAGTGGGATGACTCCCTTTATGGCGCCGAAGCGGCGGCGCGCCACTACTTCGGAAA
The DNA here is from genome assembly GCA_007135015.1 of Alcanivorax sp. Lineage (GTDB taxonomy): Bacteria > Pseudomonadota > Gammaproteobacteria > Pseudomonadales > Alcanivoracaceae > SLJS01. The sequence goes on from SLJS01000298.1 coordinate 649, forward strand.
ATCCGCGGCGTCGCTGACTTCCGTCGAGGCAGCCCTGCTGGCGGCGGTACTGCCCAACCCGCACCGGTTGCGCGTGGACAGGCCATCGAGTTATGTCCTGGAACGGCAGCTGTGGATACTCGCGCAGATGGAGTCGCTGGGAGGCGTACGGTATCTCGGGAATCTGTAAAGCACAGGAGGTCCTGGCCGTCAGCGTTGCGCAATGACATGCCGTTACCCTGCACCCGGCCGGCGTTACCCGTCAGGGCTTCTCCACCTTCATTGCATGGTGCCGCTATGCGCCTGAAATGACCGTCCAAATAAACTCCGGATGGACTGCCCTCGCCTGGTACGATCGTTGCCGCGCAGGCTCCTGGCACCGGGAACACCTCGGGGTGTTCCCGGTTGGTCCGGCATCAGTGAAAGGAAACCGGGATGGCTGTTCCCGTTTCGGTAAGCCTTACCAGAGAGTCTGCATCACGCGGATCAGCGAAGTAGACCGTGCCCTGCGACGTCAGTGGCCTGCGCCAGCCGATCAGGGTCTCAGGGCCGTGGCTCTGTGCCCAGACTCCGGTGAGAGGGCCCCGGCCGCCATCGGGTTGGGTGGAAAAGTCCACGGTGTCGACGCTGGAATCGCCACTGGCGGGGCGAGCCCGAAACCGGTCCGTATCATCAACCTCTTCAAAGTAGAACAGGAATTCCGCCTCGGGTCCTGATCGGAGTACCGTCCCGGAACGGGTGTGTCCCACCCATTCCGCTTCTTCCATTACAAGGGTTCCGTCTCCGGTGCCGGTTATTCTCACGGCACTGGCTTCTGTGCTCCGTGTTGTGCCGTTGTCGCGTTCGAAGAGATTGTAGAAAACCCAGCCCTCCGGAGCGGAAGGCGTCTGGTGGCGCTGGAAGGTAAAGAAAACCTGCTCGCCGTCGACCAGCGCTTCGCCTGTCGTGCTGCCGAGGTCAGCCTTGCGGATGATCCGGTCCCCATCGTCCTGGTCCTGTTGATAGGCCCAGGCGAGTTGGCCACTGGCGGCGGTGACCATACCGGTCCCGAGGGGCGAACCCCATACGTCGTCAACCACAAACGCGTCGGCGCGCAGGTCGCTCGGGTCCAGGACCTGAACCTCAAGGAGGCGTCCGGAGCTCGCACTGCCGTCTTCCACATCGATGATGTAAAGCCTCTCGCTGACCGCCACGGCCTGCTCCGCTCTGGTGGTTGCGGGTTCCACCTGAGTGACCGATTCCATCAAATCCAGGCTGTCATTGTCACGATCGTGGATGCGCAGGAGGCCGTCGTGCTGGATTACCAGTCGCCGTCCGGGGCCGGCCCGGCCAAGGGGCTGGAATTGATCAACGCCCTGCACCAGTGGTGAGTCGGCGCTGATGTCACCCTGCAGATTGTGTCGCCGAATATCGCCGGTGCCTCCGCCGGGGGGCAGAACGTTACCGTCAAAGGTAAGCGCGCCTTCCAGTTCGCCGGAGGTGGCGCGTACCGGCACGGCCCAGTGCAACGAGAATTCCTGGCGGAAGGTGCCGTAATCGACCTCGTCAAGCAGTGTCACCGGCGCTACCGTATCCTCGTCTCCGAGTCGTGCCATGCGCCAGGTGGTCCTGTTGCAGTCGCCCTCGTCATCGGCGCCCTCGCGGGGGGTCTGATAGGCAATGCGCGAGTTTTCCACGTCGGCGTAATCGTTGAGCACGATCGCCGCGCAGACCACCGTTGCATCCGATTCACTGGAAAAGCGCCGGGCATCGGGCTCCCCGCCGCCGGCACTGACCCGGTACAAATGACCGTCCGGCGTGTTGTAGACCACTGCGTGGGCGCTGACCGTGCGCTCACTGCCGTTGAGCTCGCTTTCGAGTACGCCCAGGGGCAGGTTGGTCTCGTCCGGTTCGTACTGATTCCAGGTAACGGTGCCTTCCTGCTGGTCGGCGCGGAAATTCCCGGTGGCGCGGAAGAAGCTCTTGTCCGTGTCTGTACGCGCACGGGAGTTGTCCTGGGCCGCCGGCGAGACTGGAACAATGCCTGTTGGCTTGGCCTGGTCCGGGTCCAGGGCGTGGAGCCTCTTGACAGGGTTCTCGCTGTCTCCATCCGGAACAATGAAATACAGCAGCCGCTCGGCCTGGCTAAGGTCCGCAAGCACCGTAACATGCACGAAGGTGCTATCGGACTCTCCCAGGCTGGAAGTGGCTACGAGCCGAAAGCGGAACTCCCCGGCCGTGTCCGCCTCAAACGTTGCCTGGACTTCATTCGGATTGTCCAGATCAATATCCACACCCGAGGAGTCAGACTGGCTCCAGGAGTAGCTTTCGATCTCACCGCTGGTGGTGCTACTGGCGCTGGCGTCCAGGGTAACCGTGGCGCCCGACGTGATGGTCTGGTCGGCTCCTGCGTCCGCGGTGATGTCGCCAGGTTCGACCACGGTAATGGTGATGGTGTCCGAGTCGTTGTCGCCGTCTTCGTTGGTCACGGTGAGCTCGAATTCCAGCACGGCTTCCGTCTCCGGTGAAACAAAGAGCCGCTCCGAAGGCCATTGTGGGTCCTCGAGCAGCGTGACATCGGGGCCATCCAGTTGCTCCCATTTCCACTCGACAATGAACGCGCCGCCACTGGCACCGCCGGACAGGAAAACATCGCTTCCGGTAGTTACCGTCTGGTCGTCTCCGGCATGGGCGGTCACGGAGCTGCCACCGTTGCTGCTGCTACTGCCACTGCTGCTGCCTCCGCACCCGGTGCCGATCAGTGCCAGTGCGGCGACAATAAGCGATGCCGGCAGTGCGAAGCGCCCGCCTGAGTGGTTCTCTTTCCTTGTGAACATCGGGTTCCCCTGTCTGTTCCGTATTGTGTCGTGTATGGAGTGCTGTCCGTCGGTAGGGAGTGGCACAGGAATGAAAGAAATGGTGTCCCCACAAGCTATCTCTAACACGGGGGACCTTACGAATCGCTTACAGAATGCATGCCGATTCAGGCGGTTCTGCTAACGCATTGATTCAATAGGAATTAAAGAAGGTGCGTCTGACAGATGGTATCCCGTGAAGGTCGAAAAAGTCTGTATTGCTTCTTCCTTCCTCGCACTTGACTTGAGTCAGGCAGCGGTAATCCAGGATTGTTATAGTCGGGTTCCGTATAACAGGGAGCATGACCAATGGGACAGGCTGAAGTCCCCGCCCGGGACGGCGGGGAAGTGGTCTTCGCCGCTCGCGGGGTCACCAAGGTCTACACCATGGGGGAGGTTGAGATTCACGCCCTGCGGGGCGTGGACCTGGACCTGTACGCGGGCGAGCTGAGCGTGATGCTGGGTGCGTCCGGTTCGGGCAAGTCCACGCTGCTGAACATTCTCGGCGGGCTCGACAGTGCCTCCGGCGGAGAGGTTCGCTACGGGGGGCAGAACCTTGTGCGCGCCACGGATCGTGCCCTGACCACCTTTCGGCGGCACCATGTGGGGTTTGTATTCCAGTTCTATAACCTGATATCGAGCCTGACTGCCCGCGAGAATGTAGCCATTGTCACCGAGATCAGCCGTGACCCCATGTCCCCGGAAGAAGCGCTGGCGCTGGTGGGGCTTGAAGGGCGCATGGATCATTTCCCTTCCCAGCTTTCCGGTGGCGAGCAACAGCGCGTGGCCATCGCCCGGGCCATTGCCAAGCGCCCGGCGGTGCTGATGTGCGATGAGCCCACCGGAGCACTGGACTCAAGGACAGGCGTGCGGGTGCTCGAGGCCCTTGAGCACGCCAACCGGGAGCTGGGCACCACCACCGTGGTCATTACCCATAACGTGGTGATCGGCGAAATGGCCGACCGGGTCATTCACCTCAGTGACGGCCGTGTTGCCAGTATTGATCTCAACGATACCCGGAAATCCCCGAGCGAGCTGCACTGGTGAGAACGCTTCATCGCAAGTTGCTGCGTGACATGGTCTCTCTCAGGGGTCAGGTGACCGCCATTGCCGTGGTAATTGCCGCTGGCGTGATGACGCTGGTCATGGCGGTGACCACACTTGATGCGATCTCCCTTTCCAAGGACCGTTTCTATACGGACTATCGCTTTGCCCGGGTTTTCGTGGACCTAAAGCGCGCACCGGAGGGCCTGGTCGAAAGAGTGCGTGATATTGCCGGGGTCAACCAGGTCCAGACCCGTGTGCAGGCGCCGGTACGCCTGGAGGTGCCCGGCTATGAGGACCCTGTTCGCGGGCAACTGCTCTCTATTCCCGATGGTTCCCAGCCCGACGTGAATCGGCTGCATGTGCGCGAGGGTGCGCTTCCGGAATCGGGGCGTTCCGATCAGGTGGTCATCAGCGAGCCCTTTGCGCAGGCGCATGGTCTGCGTGCCGGGGACCAGCTCCGGGCGATTATCAACGGCCGTCTGCAGACCCTGACCATAAGCGGCGTGGTGCTCTCGCCGGAGTTCGTCTACCAGATCGGCCCGGCGGATCTTCTGCCGGACTATGAGCGCTTTGGTGTGCTGTGGATGAACCGTCGCGCCCTGGCTGCCGCCTTTGACATGGACGGTGCCTTCAACAATCTGGTGCTCACTCTGCAGGCGGGTGCCGCAGCGGGGCCGGTCATCGAAGCGCTGGACCAGTTGCTCGCCCCCTATGGAGGCGTGGGAGCCCATGACCGGGACGAGCAGATGTCGCACCGTTTTCTCAGTGACGAGCTCGACCAGCTGCGGGTGATGGCCGTGGTGCTGCCGGTGATTTTCCTGGGCGTCGCTGCCTTTCTGCTCAATATACTGATGGCGAGGATTATCAATACCCAGCGTCAGCAGGTGGCCGTGCTCAAGGCATTCGGATATGGCAACCGCGATATTTCCTTTCACTACGGACTGCTCACCGGGCTGATCGTGCTGATCGGTAGTGTGGCGGGCGTAGGCCTGGGTGCCTGGGCGGCGGATGCGCTGGCGGTGATCTACATGGAGTACTTCCGCTTTCCCGAGGCCAGTTTCCGTGTCCAGCCCCGGGTGGTGGTTCTGGGTATTGTCGTTGCCGGTGCCGCCGCCGGACTGGGCACCTTCCGGGCCGTGCGGCGTGCTGTTGCCCTGCCCCCGGCGGAGGCCATGCGTCCGCCAGCGCCGGAGGTCTTTCACCAGGGCTGGCTGGAGCGCTCGCGCCTGGGGCGGCTGCTTGACCAGCCGGGGCGAATCATCGTGCGCAACCTTGCTCGCCATCGGTTCAAGGCGGTTTCCTCGGTGCTGGGTATTGCCATGTCCGCAGCGCTGCTGCTGGTGGGCGCTTCCCAGTTCCGTGCCATCGATGAACTGATTGATACCCAGTACCGGCTGGTGCAGAAGATGGACATTACGGTGCACTTTACCGACCCGGCCCCGGCCCGCGCGGCGGCCGAACTGTGGAGCCAGCCCGGCGTGCAGTATGTGGAGACCTACCGCAATGTTCCCGTGCGTCTCGCCAGCGGTCGCCGAAACTATCGTACCGCCATCCAGGGCATGGATGCCGCGCCGCGCCTGCGGGGGCTCATTGATGAGGGGCATCGTGATCTGACGCTGCCCCCGGAAGGGCTGGTACTGACCGATTATCTTGCTGCCCATCTGGGTGTGCGGCCCGGGGACTCGATCTCCGTGGAAATCATGGAAGGAAGCCGCCGAACCCTGACGGTGGAGGTCGCTGCCACGGTGAGCGAGCCCCTGGGGGTCAGCGCCTACATGGAGCGTCATGCGCTTAACCGCATGCTGCGCGAAGGGCCGACCATCTCCGGTGCCTGGATGCTGACTGATGAAGGCACCCAGGACCAGCTCTTTGACCGACTCTGGGAGGTGCCGCGAGTGGCGGGGATCGGCATGGTCAGCGAGTCAGCGCGACAGATCCGGGATTATATTCAGGACACGGTGCTGGTCATGATGGGGGTCCTTCTGGTGCTGGCCGGGACCATTACGTTTGCCGTGGTCTACAACAACGCGCGCATTGCCTTTTCCGAGCGCGCGCGGGAACTGGCCACTTTGCGTGTGCTGGGCTTCCGGCGTGGAGAGATCGCCTGGATTCTGATCGGCGAAATTGCCTTGCTGACTCTTCTGGCGATACCGCTGGGCTGGCTGATTGGCACCGTGCTGGCGTTGTGGCTCAACCTCGCCATGAGTACGGACCTGTATCGCATACCCTTTGTCATTACGCACCAGACCTATGCATTTTCCACCCTGGGCGTGGTGGCGGCGGCCTCGCTGTCGATGCTGCTGATTGCCCGGCGGCTGCATCGTCTGGACTTACTTTCGGCGTTGAAAACAGTAGAGTAGAGCCATGCTGAAACGGATAAGCCGCAAACAGATCCTTCTTTTCGCTGTTGCACTGGTGTTCGCCGGGCTGCTGGCACTGGCACTGAGGCCGTCGCCGATGCCTGTCAGCGCCACGGAAGTACGCCAGGGTCCGTTTTCCGAGTACGTAGAGGACGAGGGCCGCACCCGGCTGCGCGATCCGCACACGGTGGCGGCGCCCATTGGCGGTTTTCTGCGTCGGGTGGTGCTCGAGCCCGGTGATGTGGTGGAAGCCGGCGATGTGGTCTTCGAGCTGGAAGCCATGCCCACCCCGGCGCTGGATGCCCGTGCCCGTGAGCAGGCGCGCGAGAATATCGCCGCCGCCCGGGCGAGGCTGGAAGCTGCCGAGGCCGAGCTTGAGGCACGCGAGAGCGCCCACAGACAGGCGCAGCGTGAGTACGAGCGCGCCCGGAACCTGTTCGAGCGCGGAGTCATCGCCGAGGAGGAACGCGACCGCCTTCGGACCCTTCGTGACTCCGCCCGGGCCGCCGAGCGGGCCGCGCGTCATGGTGTGGAGGTGGCGCGCTTCGAGCTGGATGCAGCCCGGGCAGTGATCGAGGTGGCCGACGGCGAGCGCTCCCGGGGGGATCAGCCGACCCTGGAGGTACGTGCACCCATTTCCGGAACCATTACCCGTCGTCACCGCTGTTGCGAGGGGCCGGTACAGCCCGGCGAGCAGGTCCTGGAAGTGGGTAACCTGGAAGAGTTGGAAGTGCGCGTGGACCTCCTTTCCATGGACGCGGTTCGCGTCCGTCCGGGAATGCCCGTGGTGCTGGAGCGCTGGGGTCGCGAGGAGCAACTGAAAGGGCGCGTGCGCCGGGTTGAACCTGCCGGTTTTACTCGTGTCTCCGCGCTGGGCGTGGACGAGCAGCGTGTACCGGTGCGGGTGGAGATTGTTTCGCCCAGAGAGCAATGGGAGCATCTTGGCGACGGCTACCGGGTAGAAGCCCGGTTCATCCTCTGGCAGGGTGATGAAGTGGTTCAGGTGCCCACCAGTGCCCTGTTCAGGGATGCGGACCGGAGGGCAGTATTTGTAGTCGAGGATGGCCGCGCTCAACTGCGCCCGGTGGAAACCGGCCGGCGAAACGGCTTGTGGACGCAGGTGACAGAAGGACTGGAACCGGGTGAAGTGATCATCACGCACCCGGGAGACCGCATCGAGGATGGTGTTCGCGTAAGCGCGGAGATCAGGCAGTACAGATAGTCCGGCTTTCGACCCGCCGCCCGCCTGTTATATTCGTGGCAACGCCCGGCCGGCTCCGCCCAGGGGGTCACTCTCACCGATTTCGGACAGGCAATGCGGGGAGATGCCGCCAGTGCGCACTGTTTTTTCCACACTGACGCTGCTTCTGCTCGTGACGCCGCTCATGGCGGAGATCTACCGGAGCGTGGACGAGCACGGGAACGTCACCTTTTCCGACAGGCCGGGTGAATCCGGTGCTTCGCAGCCTGTGCAAATCGAGGACATCAACAGCTTTCGCAGCCCCGAGATCCGGCGCTTCGAGCGCGCGCGAACACCGGCTCGTTCCGGCGGGGAGCAGGTGGTGATGTACAGCGCGAGCTGGTGCGGCGTCTGCGACAGGGCCCGCAACCACTTCGAAGAGAATGGCATTCCCTACAGCGAATATGATATCGAGGAAAGTGAGCAGGCATTGCGTGAGTTCCGGGAGATCGGGGGAAAGGGCGTCCCGGTGCTGCTGTATGGGGATCGTCGCATGGATGGTTTCTCGGAATCGGATTTCGACCGGACCTATGAAAATCTGTAAACGCTACGTTTTTCGAACCCTCCTGCGGTGCCCTCATCAGACTGTGATAACAAGAGGAGATAAAAATGAACATACAGATGAAGGAGTGGCTGGCAATTTCATTCGTGGCACTACTCAGCGCCTGCGCACCGGACGGTGTGGTGCTTCATGATGACGCCGTCGGCGAGGTGGGGACGGTAACGAGAACCGAAGCCGTTGCCGACATGAGTGGCGGCCAGGTCCGTTACGAGATACAGGGCGTTACCGTGGAGGGAGAGATTTCCACGCGTGTCGAAAGAATCGTTGAGTCCAGGGTGCTTGATGACAGCGTCATCAGGCATCTTGTCGAAAAAGACCGCACGGATGTTTCCATGGATTTTCTCGGTCAGCGGCTGGAAGAGCAGGAGGCCGGGAAGCTGGAGGGTATTGCCGTGCTTGGCGAGAAGACGAACGGCCAGTGGAGTTATCGTTTCGAGGAAGGAGAACCCACGGTTGCCCAGCAGGCGGAGCTTCATTTCCTGGAAAAATGGACCCGGGCGGAAGACATGCTCTACCCGAAACATCCCGTCCGGGTAGGCGAGCAGTGGGAGCTGGAACCGGAGATCGTTGCATTGTGGGTCGGAAGCGGCTTCACCGAAATCCTGGATTCATCCGGACAGGGCTTCATGGAGCTCGTCGAAATCACCCGCCGGGACGGACGGGAAGTGGCCAGGCTTTCATTCAATCTGGACGGCCGGGTCATCGCGCGGGACGACGAAGCCGGCGAGCAGGATGTTGAGATGGTCCTGGAAGGCGAGGTATTTCGGGCGCTGGACACGCTGGAAGACATTCATTCACAAGCCGAAGGGCGGGTCCGGATCGAGGGGAAAATTTCCGAACAGGGCATGGAGATCGGCATGAGCGTGGATGCGCCGCTACGCACCACATCCAGCGTCACCAGACCGGATATTTCAGAAACCCCTGATTGATTTCCGGGGGGGGCTCTGCGCTACAGGGGGCTTTCAGGGTGTTCCGCTTTCTCTGCGGGCACTTGTTGGCAGGCCTCCGGCACGGAAGTTTCGTCCCTTCCCGGCGCTAGCCCGGATATTGCACCAAACCACTCCTGAAATCGAAGGGAAGAGCGATTATAGAGGCTTTTCAGAGGGCTCCAGGCACTCTTTTTATGGTGACGTTTACGTTTGCCATGCACTTCGCTTGGTCTGGCCGCCGTCAGGCGCACGTGCTCCTTCAACCGTAGTCCCTGCTACGGTTTCAGTCGCGAGCACGCCTGACGACGACCATCCGCGGCGCGA
>SLJS01000105.1 GCA_007135015.1 Alcanivorax sp.
CGGCCACTGTTGTAGATTTGTTACCCGGCAGGGCTGGCATTCACCCCGAAAGAGCCCCTTCTACCAGCCCAGCTCTTCCTTGACAAAAGGGATGGTCAACCTGCGCCCCCGGACCAGCGCCTGGTCGTCCAGACGATCCAGCAGCGCCACCAGTTCGGCGGGGCTGCGGCGGCAGCGCGAGACGAGATACCGAGCCACGTCCTCGCCCGGGCTCAACCCCCGTCGGCGCGCGCGCAGGCGGAAGAGTTCAGCCAGGCCGGCATCGTCCAGACGGGCGAGCCCGAATACGGGGCCCGAGGCAAACCGGCTGACCAGGTCCGGCAGCGCAAAGCCGCTTTCCGTGGGTGAGGCGCTGGCGGAAAATACCAGAATGGTGCCCGATTCCAGGCAACGATTGTATACATGAAAAAGCGCCTCCTCCCATTCCGGGCAGCCGGCAAGCTCGTCTACATCGTCCAGTGCCAACAGCCGCATGGACTCCATGCCCTCCAGCACGGCCGACGAAAGTCCGGCCAGCTCCCCGGCGGGCAACAGGCTGGCTCCGGGCCCGGCCGCGCGAACGGCGGCTTCAAGCAGATGGGTGCGCCCGCTTCCCGCCGGGCCATGAAGCCAGGCCTGACCGCCCTGCTCGCCCATGGCCAGCGCGCGCAGCCGCTCCACGGCGACCTCGCCGCCGGGCGGGGTAACAAAAGAAGCGAAGTCCATGCCCTCGCGCAACCGCAGGGCCAGCGGCAACTGGGGATGGAGATCCGCCTGCGTCGCCGCCATCATGCCTCCCGCCAGCAAAGCCGCAGGGCAGGCACCGCATCCGGAGCATCCGGATCGGTTTCGACTTCCGCGTCTTCAGGCATTTCCGTAATGGCCAACGGCGCGGGATCCGGGCAGTCGCCCAGGCGTCGATGCAGACGCAGCAGGCGCTCGAGCTGCTCCGGAGGACCACTGAACTCGATCCCGGCCTCCAGGGCGCCGCCTTCCAGCCGGCTGATGGACAGGGTTTCCACGCCCGCCAGCCCGACGGCATGCTGGCGCAGGGAAGCAAAACGCTCCAGCGAGCCGATGCCCTCCACGCGCAGGGAGACCCGCACGGGCTCGCCCGCCGTGACCGCATAAAGCCCGGCAACCCGGTCCGCCAGGCGGTCCACCAGGGCGGCGGCCAGCCGCGCACGCGGCTCACCGTCGCCCTCGCCGACCTCTACACGCCCCTCGTCCAGGGGTTCGCCGTGCTGCAGCAGACGCCAGCGCAGATAGGGCTGATCGCCCGTATAGAACACCGCCGCGGCCACCAGGGGCAGGTCATACCGCGCGGAGGCCGCACGAAGCCGGCGGTCGAAACGCCCGCGGATATCCGCCGCCACGATCTCGGAACGATCCTCGGCATCCATTTCCGGCAGGCGCATCGGCAGGCCGCGATACTGGCCCCGCCGGGCCAGCGCCTCGTGGATCGCTCCGGTGTCATCGCCCGCCGAAACAATATTGCCGCGCTCGTCCACCAGCCAGAGCAGCACCCGCGGCCGGGTGGGACCCCAGACCCGGATTCCCGCATCACGCACCGCCCGCCTGACCGCCTGGAGCCCGAAACGTGCCTCCAGCAGCAGGCCCTCGTCCCCCTCACGGTAGCCGTAGTGTTCCAGCCACTGGTTGGGATCACGCAGCATATGCGCCAGCTCGTCCCGCTCGGCAGCGTCCGTCAGCCCGGTCACTCGGGTCAGCACCTCACGGAGGCCCTCCCGCAGGGCCTCCTGGCGGGTTCCACTGCCGCGGTCATCGACGGTCACCCGCACCGTGGCGGGCTCGAGCGGATCCAGCGCGGCAAGCGGCACGCTCGCGCCGAGCAGGAAGCAGAAAACAAGAAATCTCTTCATCACGATTCCGGGCATGAAACAGCGAGGCCATTATCCATATTTGCGCACCCGGGCGCGAACACCGGGTGCACAGTCCCGAGACCTGTTCGATATCCCTATGAACGGCCACGGCGGCGCTCTAGAATATCCTCCCCGTTTGAAGGAGCCAGCCATGAGCGAGCGAAAGTCCCCGCTTACCTACCGGGATGCCGGCGTGGACATTGATGCCGGCAACGAGCTGGTTCGCAGGATCGCCCCCCTGGCAAAGAAGACCCGCCGGCCGGAAGTGCTGGGAAGCCTGGGAGGCTTCGGCGGCCTGTGCCGGATTCCCGAAAAGTACCGTGACCCGGTGCTGGTGGCCGGCACCGACGGCGTGGGTACCAAGCTACGCCTGGCGCTGGAGCACGACCGCCACGAGGCGACCGGCATTGATCTGGTGGCCATGTGTGTCAACGATCTGGTGGTCGGTGGCGCGGAGCCGCTGTTTTTCCTGGATTATTTCGCCACCGGCAAGCTGGACGTGGAGCGTGCAACCCGTGTCATCGACGGCATCACCCAGGGTTGCAGGCAGGCCGGTTGTGCCCTGCTGGGCGGCGAGACCGCGGAAATGCCGGGCATGTACCAGGGCGACGACCATGACCTGGCCGGCTTCTGCGTCGGCGTGGTGGAAGCCGACGGCATCATCGACGGCAGCCGGGTACAGCCCGGCGACCGGCTGCTGGGCCTGCCCGCCTCCGGCCCCCATTCCAACGGTTTCTCGCTGATTCGCCGCATTCTGGAACAGGCGGACAGCCCCGAGCGTGTGCAGGTGGACGGCAAGCCCCTTTATGACGCACTGCTGGCGCCCACCCGGATCTACGTCAAGCCACTACTCGAGTTGATTGCCCGGATGCCCATCCATGCCATGGCCCATATCACCGGCGGCGGTCTGCCGGAGAACCTGCCGAGGGTGCTGCCCGACGGCACCCGGGCCCGTATCGACACGGGCAGCTGGCACTGGCCGGAAGTCTTCCGGTGGCTGCAGAAGCAGGGCAATGTGGAAACCGCCGAAATGCTGCGCACCTTCAACTGCGGGGTGGGCATGGTGGTGGTGGTGCCGGACGCCGAGCTCGACCAGGCCATCGCCTCCCTGGAAGCCGCCGGCCAGAATGCCTGGGTCATCGGTGATGTGGTCTCCCATGACGGGGACGCGGAAGTGGTACTGGAGGGTGCGGATTCATGAGCCATCGCCTGGTGGTACTGATCAGCGGCCGGGGCACCAACCTGCAGGCCATTCTCGAAGCCATCGCCCGGGACCAACTGACCGCGGAAGTCGCGCTGGTCGTTTCCAGCCGCGCCGACGCCGGTGGCCTGGATATCGCCACACGGGCGGGCATACCCACGGCAGTCGTGCGCAGGAAGGAGTATCCGGGCCGCGCGGAGTTCGACCAGGCATTGTGCAAGGTGATCGATGACCACCATCCGGACACCCTGGTGCTTGCCGGGTTCATGCACGTGCTCGGCCCGGAATTCGTGAACCACTACCCGGGCCGTCTGCTCAACATTCATCCATCGCTGCTGCCGCATTACCGGGGCCTGGATACCCATGCCCGGGTACTTGCCGCCGGCGACAGTGACCATGGGTGCTCGGTGCATTTTGTTACCGAGGAGCTCGATGGCGGCCCGCTGATTGCCCGGGCACTGGTGCCGGTACTGGCGAACGATACCGAGGAAACCCTGTCGAAGCGTGTACAGAGCCGTGAACATGTACTGTATCCGCTCGTGCTTTCCTGGCGCGCGTCGGGTCGCCTCAGACTGACAGAAAAAGGAGTGGAACTGGATGGCCGGCTACTTCCACCGGAAGGCTTTCAGCTGGACTGGGAAGATCATCCCGGTCCTGTTTCTGTTGCTGCCTCTGACTTCGGGCGCTGACAGCAGCCCCTCTCTTGAGCCGATCTCGGCGGTCTACAGCCTCAGCGGCGGAGGCTGGCCGTTCACGATCCGTGCCGAACGCACCGTCAAACAGCGCAGCGACGGAAGCTGGGAAATGGTCATCCGGGCGGGCAACCTTCTTGGCGAGGTGCGCGAGACCTCCCGCTTTCACTGGAAGGACGACTGCATGCCGCAGAGCTTCTATTACGGCTACCTGCGCCGGGGGCTTGGCATGCGCCGTGAAGCGGAAGTCCGGCTGGACTACGAACGCAATGTGGCGGTCAGCCAGCGCCACGAGCGCGACGAGGAAACCTTCGACATCACACCCGGCACCACCGACCAGCTCGCCCAGGGCCTGGCACTCCAGTGCATGGTCGCCCGCGGTGACGAGACCATGGAGCTGGATATCGTCGACGAACGCAGGCTGCGCACAATGAAGTATCAGGTGCTGCCGGAAGAGAAAGTGCCCACGCGCATGGGCCGAATGAAGGCCATCCCGGTCGAGCGCGTGCGCGACGATGACTCCGACCGGGTGACCACCATGTGGTTCGCGCCGGAGATGGACCATGCCCTGGTGCGCATGCTTCAGGAAGAAGACGGCGACCGCTTCGAACTGCAGATTCGCGAGCGCAAGAACTGATGCAAAAAAAGAGCAGGATGACAGCCCTGGTGCTGCTGTGCCTGGCACCACCGGTATCAGGTGCGCAGGGCCCGGAAGAAACCGCCGGCGAGCCTGAAAAGCTCGAGCCATTCAAGGCTGAATACCGCATCAATGTCAGTCGCATTCCCATCGGCATCAGCGCGGAACTGGAACTGCGCCCGCAGGAGCGGGAAGACCATTACAACATCGAGTTCCGGATCGATTCCTGGCTGATGAACAACACCGAAAGCAGCACCTTCGCCTGGCGGGAATGCGAGCCCCGCACGGAAAGCTATACCCACGAATTCCGCGGATTCGGCCGGCGCCGCAACTACGAGATGGAGTTCGACTGGGGCTCGCCGGTCACCGTGACCACCACGGCGAATGAACGGGGCAGCGACGAGGAAGTCACCACCCAGGAAGCGCCGGACAACATTCTTGATGAACTGACCATGCTGCTGCAGTCACGCTGCCTGCTCCGCGAAGGCCGGGAACAATACAGCGTGGACACCGTCTACGGCACCCGCATCCGCGAACACGCGGTGAAAGTGGTGGACCGGGAAACACTGAGCACCCCGGTCGGGGAGATGGAAACCCTGGTAATCAGGAAACAGCGCGACCCGGACAGCGACCGCCACACCATGTTCTGGGTGGCCCCGGAACTCGACTACATGCTGATCCGCGCCCGGCACCGGGAAAGCCGCCTGCTCTACGGCGAACTCAACCTGCGCCGCTACTCCGGGCCCATGTAGCGCCCCTTCGGGGCGCAGTGGTCGGTTGGCGGTCGTCAGTGCTCGGAAAAGCAGGCTTTCCAGAATTCGGGCGCTGGCGGATAGTAGAGTGGCGCCTCTACTCCTTGCCGGGCATCGCAAAAGGTTATGCAGGAGCGCTGCTTGCAGCGCGAAGGAGCTGGCACCACGCGGAAACCGGGGTTTTGGCTGCAATGTGGGTAGGGTGCGCAATGCGCACCCTACAGCCTGCCCAGGCAGAGGGCTTTTGGAACAGCTTCCAGGAGGCGAGGGGACAGTTCTTTATCTGCCGGCCTGTGGATCCTGGAATGAATATTCCCTTTCCGCCAACCGCCTACTGACAACCGGCCACTGACAACCGCCAACCGACCACCGCGCCCCGAAGGGGCGCTGCAAATCAGGCCTGGGGCAGGGTCACGCCGCGCTGGTGCATGTACTTGCCGCCGCGGTCCTTGTAGGAGGTCTCGCAGATCTCGTCGGATTCGAGAAACAGCATCTGGGCGACACCTTCGTTGGCGTAGATCCGCGCGGGAAGGTTGGTGGTGTTGGAAAACTCCAGGGTGACATGCCCTTCCCACTCGGGCTCCAGCGGGGTGACATTGACGATGATGCCGCAACGGGCATAGGTGGACTTGCCCAGACAGATGGTCAGCACACTGCGCGGGATGCGAAAGTATTCCACGGTGCTGGCCAGCGCGAAGGAATTCGGCGGGATCACGCAATGGTCAGCCTGCACATCCACGAAACTCTGCTCATCGAAGTTCTTGGGGTCCACCGTGGCGGAATTGATATTGGTGAAAATCTTGAACTGGTCTGCGCACCGAACATCGTAACCGTAGCTGGACACCCCATAGGAGATCACACGCTCGCCCGCGCTGTTGCGGCGAACCAGGTCCGGCTCGAACGGCTCGATCATGCCGTGTTCCTCCGCCATCTGGCGAATCCAGCGATCCGATTTGATACTCATGACTCTGCCCCCGGGGCCGTGGATAGCAATCGCCGCATGCTAGCCGAAGCCGGCCGTGCTGGCCACTGTGGTCGCGCCCCGAAGGGGCGCGGTGCTCGGCGGTCGGAATGGAGGCGTCCCTTGCCCGGAGGGTGTCATAAAAACCCCTGCTGACTGGTGCGGCGCCTCCGCCCCCTTCACAGGAGGGTATCGCAAAAGGGTCTTCTGGCACTTGTGGGAGCGGACCCTGGGCCGCGAAGGCCCCCGTGCCAGGTTCTTCACGCCCCAGGGTGCGCTCCCATAAACCCTTTTGCGACACCCTCACAGGAGAGGGGCCATTCTTTATCCGCCAGCATGCGAATTCGGGAAAACCTTCTTTACCCGGCCACTGACAACCGCCAACCGACCACCGCGCCCCGAAGGGGCGCGAATCAGTGCCGGGTGACCACCTTGGGGAAGGAGCGCTCGCCCGGGGCCTGAAGGGAGAGCCGGGCGGCGGCGTTGCGGGCGGTACGGCGGTACAGGCCGGCCTCCTCACCTTCCGGGTGGGCCAGTACCGTGGGCTGGCCCCCGTCGGCCTGTTCACGGATGCTGCGCGACAGAGGAAGGCTGCCCAGCAGGGGGGTACCGTACTGCTGCGCGATGCGATCGCCACCGCCCTCGCCGAAGACGTGCTCGACATGGCCGCAGTTTGAGCAAACATGCACGGCCATGTTTTCGACAATGCCCAGCACACTCACCCCCACCTTGGCGAACATCTCGATACCCTTGCGGGCATCCAGCAGGGCAATGTCCTGGGGCGTGGTGACCACCAGGGCGCCGGCCACCGGCACACGCTGGCTCAGGGTAAGCTGGATATCGCCAGTGCCCGGAGGCAGATCAACGATCAGGTAGTCCAGCGCCTGCCAGCGCGTCCAGGTCACCAGTTGCTGCAACGCCCCGCTGGCCTTGGGCCCGCGCATGATCACCGCCGTGAGTTCATCCACCATGTAACCCATGGACATGGTCTGCAGCCCGTGCGCCTCGACCGGGGCAAAAGAGCGCTCATCCGGCGTCTCCGGCCGGGTCCCCTGCGCCACGCCCAGCATGATCGGCTGACTGGGCCCGAAAATGTCGGCATCGAGAATGCCCACCCGGGCGCCCTCGGCCTGCAGCGCCAGCGCCAGGTTGACCGCCGTGGTGGATTTGCCCACACCCCCCTTGCCGGAGGCCACCGCAATCACGTTGCTGACCTGATCCAGCGCACTCAGGCCTTCCTGCACCCGGTGGGGGACCACGGCATGATCCAGGGTCAGCTCGAGCCGGTCACCGCCGAGCACCGGCTCAAGCGCCTCGCGGATCAGGGACTCGTAGTGCTCGCGGACCCCGTCAAACGGATAACCCAGCTGCACATGAACCGCCACGCGCCCTTCGCCGGCTTCCACCGACTTCACCGCCGCCGCGCTGACCAGGTCCACGCCCAGCTCCTCCGGAACGACCCCGGATAGGGCCTCTCTGATCTGTTTCTCGGACATGACACCTCCATCAAGGGGCACCATCATAGAACCCCCCGCCTCCCGCACCAAGGGAGCATCTGCTCCAGGCTGCACCCCAGGCTGCATTGTGCCGCTGCAGTCGCGGGGACTGGCGCGGGCGGGGGATTTCTGCAAAATTGAGCAAGGCCCGTACAACGCAGGGCTGGCAGGAAACCGTTACGGAGCCCCGGCCGGTGCCGGCGCGGCGGCAATCTCGTGACCCACAGTGACCATTAAAGGCCAGGCCCGATGAAGACCCTTGTTCATCCTGAACGATCGTCGTTATTCCTCCGCAGCAAACCGGACAGTTTCGCACCATGAGTGAACTCGGCACCATCTCCGGCGCGGCGCTGCAACAGTATCTGGCCAGTGCCAGAACCCTGGGCGTGGATACGGACAGCGCCCTGGAAGCCGCTGGCGTGACGCCGGCACGGGTCAATGATCCGGACAGCCGGATTCCCGGCGAGCAGTTGGAAGTGGTACTCGAGCACCTGATCCACTCCTGCGGCGACCCCCTGTTCGGCCTGCACACGTCCCGCTTCGTGCAGCCCGGCTCCTACAATGTGATGGGCTATATCGCCATGAGCGCCTCCACGGTCGGGGAGGCCCTGTCCCGGGTCAGCGTCTATGAAACCCTGGTGGGCGACATGGGCACCACGGAAACCGCCTTGCAGGATGGTCTGGTCGAGGTGCGCTGGAACTGCCGCCACCAGCGCCAGCCGGTGCGCCGACACCTGATCGAGAATGTGCTCGGCTCCTGGGTCCGCTATACCCGCTGGCTCGCCGACAACGAAGCGCTCAATCCGGAGGCGGTCTTGCTCGAGCACGGGCCTCCGGAAGACGAAGGGCTACTTGAGGACTACCGGCAGATCTTCCGCTGCGAGATCCGCTTCAACCAGCCCTGTTCGGCGCTGCTGGGAAGCCCCGCGCTGCTCGAGCACCGGCTGCGCCAGCCCGACCCGCAGTTGCTGTCCACCCTGGAGGCCCACGCCGCCAGAAAGATGGAAGCGCTGGGGGTTGGCAGCAGCCTGACCCAGAAGGTGCGTGACTGTCTGCGCAACTCCCTGGAAGAGCGGCTGCCACGCAAGGAGCAGGTGGCCGCGGAGCTGCACATCAACACCCGCACGCTGCACCGACGCCTGCGCGCCGAAGGCAGCAGCTGGCGTGAAATCCTCGATGACCTGCGCCAGGAACTGGCCCGTGAGTACCTGCGGGACACGGATCTGAGTCAGGCGTGCATCGCGGAGAAACTCGGCTATTCCGACATCCGTTCCTTCCAGCGCAGCTTCAGCCGCCGGCACGAGAACACACCCGGGGATTTCCGCCGGCAACACCGCAGCTGACGTATCCGCGCCGATTCGCTACATTGGAGACAACAAGGCGGGCAACCAGTCACCCGAGAGCGCACCGGAGATTCCGTATTGGGTACCGAGACCGGCGCACACGAGTTTCATGACCGGAATTACCTGGAGTTCACCGCCCGCATGCGCAACCAGCTGGCGCTGCTGCGCCGGCGCCTGGACCGCGGCGAACTGGACAACGGCACCGCTTCCCTGGGCGCGGAGCTCGAGCTCTACCTGGTGGACGCGAATGCGCGGCCGCTGCCGCGCAACCGGGAGCTGCTCGACAGGGCGAACAACCCGCACCTGCAACTGGAGCTCAACCGCTTCAACCTGGAATACAATCTGCCCCCCGTGCCCTGCGCCGGTCAGCCTTTCAGCCGGTTTACCGCAATGGTCGAGAACACCCTGGCCGAGGTGAACGGCGTGGCCGCCGACCTGGGCGGCCGACTGGCGGCGGTGGGCATACTTCCCGGACTGCGTATCGAGGATTTCCGCGACTGCATGACCGACAGCCCCCGATACCGGGCCCTGGCGGAAAACCTGCGCCGTATCCGCGGCGAGCCATTCCATGTACATATCCGCGGGCTCCACGAGGAAGTGGTGGCGGACTGCGACGATGTTTCGCTGGAAGGAGCGAACAGCTCCTGGCAGCTGCATCTGCGCGTGGGTGCCCGGGAGTTCGCCGACTGGTTCAACGCCATACAGCTGGTCACGCCCCTGGCGCTGGGCATGGCGGGCAACAGTTCGCTGCTGTTCGGCAAGGCGCTCTGGGAGGAAACCCGGGTGGCGCTTTTCCGACAGTCCATCGACAGCCGCATGCCCCATCTCGGGCGCTGGCACCAGCCGGCCCGGGTTTCCTGTGGTGAAGGCTGGCTGCGCCGCGATGCCTGGGAGCTTTTCGCCAGTGCCGTGGCCCTGTATCCGCCCATCATCCCGGAATGTTTCGACGATCCGCCCGAACACCTCA
>SLJS01000024.1 GCA_007135015.1 Alcanivorax sp.
AGCGACGATGGTCCAGCTGGAGCCGCTGCAGGATCGGAGGCAGCTCGGCGGGAATGGCGCCGGCCTTGTCAGGGCGCACGGCCCGGCCGGTCGAATCCACCAGCTCCAGATAGTCGCGCAGACGAACGCCCAGCGGTCCCTGCTCGGCGCCGGCGGCCTCATCATCGCGGGGCAGGCGCAACAGGCGCGGCCGCGGTGGCTCGTGTTCGCCTGAGGGGGCTGCGCCCCGCCAGGCCTGGATGCGCTGCTGCACCGAGGTATAGTCGGATTCCTCCGGCGTGGCAGCGACGCCGGCGCGCACCGGATTCAGGTCGATATAGACCATGCAACCGAGCACGGCCGGGTCGTCGAGGAGGGCCTGGCTGACGAAACGCTCCTCCCAGAACCGGCCCTTGCAGTGGTCTTCCTTATTGGCCCGGCGGGCGATGTACTCGTTGAGGCACTTCATGAACCAGCTCAGATCGTAGAGGCGCTCGCGCCAGATCGCGATGAACTCGCTTACCTGTCGATGCTCGCCGCCCGACAGCGCTTCGCCGTCCATCCAGCGCCGCACAAGCTGGGGCCCGCGGAACAGGCGCAGCCAGCGTCGTGCCACTTCCTGCTCGCTCCAGCCGCGGGCGCGCCGGGCATCCACATGCAGCAGGGCATGGTAGTGGTTGTCTAGGATAGTGAAGGCGCCCAGATCCACGGCGAAGCATTCGACCAGCAGCGCCATGCGGGCCTGAATCCAGCCCTTGCGATGGCTGTAGTCTCGCCCGGTCAGCGGATCCCGGCCGCACAGGCGGGCGCGGCGCACACAGCGGCCGATCACGTGATAGTAGGGCGTGGCTTCCAGGTTGACCTGTTCCTTCCGTGGGCGGGGCATGACAACACTCCCTGTAGCCTTGTCGTAACCATAGCAGCCCGGGATAAATCTGCCTGTAGGAAATCGACGGCACAGGAAGTAAGAGAAGTAAAAATATGTGCCTGTCTCAGACCTTATCCGAGGTAAGGCATCAATCGGTACAGGATCGCCTTGCGCATGCCCTTGGCGTCAAATTCCGAGGCGTTTTCGAGCCGTGAGGGACGGAAGCGGTGCAGATGCAGGGTCGGGAGATCCTGCCGGAAGGCACGGAGGTCGCCCTTGGTGATCACGGGAAGAAAATAGTCGTTGGTATTCTCGCACGCGCGCATCACTGCGCGAAGTCCGGATGAGAGGGGAACAATCCGGGCCTTGCGGTTGGTAAAGGGGATACGGATGTGCAATCCGTTCCGTCCGACCAGTTCACCGGGAAGAATCATGAGATTGGTTGAGGTAACAGCTTCCTCGTTCACATGACTGAACGTGTCATGAAATGCATAGGGGTTTGGGAGGATGATCAGTGACTTCTCTTCGTCCTTCGGTACAGTAATGTCGTAGTTGGTGTACAGTTGTGACACCGTGCCCGAGTAGACACAGAGTGTTTCCTGGAATTGTTTGATAAAACGTGCCGCGCGCTGGTGGTTCCGGAAATCATCCAGCTCCCATACGAGGTGCTTTGCGGTATTCATGTCACCGTTGCCAATGGCCATGGTCTCCTCCCGGAAATCCTTGATGGCGTTTCAGTATCAGACCTTATCACCACTCTCGCCTGGGCGTAGTCTTTTCTTCTTATTCTGCGTAAACGTTCACGGTTCATTGGAGAATGGCGTCGTAACGCAGGTGAGAATTGGTGCCAATCTCACAGTTTTCCGGCGCGGCAACGTGCAGCCTGTCGCTTTATTAGGGGCATGACATCCAACCGGATTATTTTGTACGGGCGTCTCAGGGGGGGGGTGGCATCGCTTGAGTTTGTCATGGAGTCCAGGAAATGAAGGTTTCGGCTCTATTCAATATTGCTCTGGCGAGCTTGCTCGCGCCATCTCCGCATCATTCCGTAGCAAGCTCAGATTCCGGTAATAATTTGGTTGAGCAACTGGTCCGGTCAACTGCGGGCCGGGTTGGGCAGTAACTGGTACAGAGCTCGGGAGTTTGGCGGGTCGAGCAAGACAGGGCGTTCAGCTTCTCGGTAGCAGGAAGAATCCTCCCGCCTGGCATCTGGACCGGATCAGGCGACCAAAGCTGTGTCGTCCGGGCCGGCGGCGTGGCTTTCCGGACCTATTGGCCCATGCGTCCGAGTAGCAAGTTGGAAGGCTTCAGAAACGGGCGATACCTCCTGATATAGTGCCTGTCCGGGATTCGGGCTGGTTCGGGCAGGGTGCCCGGTTTTGGGGGAGCTATGAATTGCCAGCAGTACAGCGTTACCACCGGCGATGGAGTCACGCTCAGAGTGTATCGGCTTCCTGCTCCGGGGCAGAGCAGTCTGCCGCCGGTGGTGCTGGTGCATGGGACCTACGCCAATAGTCAGTTCTGGCTCTCTGACAAGGGTGTAGGCCTTGCAGCGTATCTTCGTGAGCGCGGTCACGATGTCTGGATGCCCGAATTGCGCGGCCGCGGGCCATCGGCGAAGGTCCCTGGCTATGTGCGCTGGTCCGCCGGGGATCTGATGCGCCATGATCTGGCTGCTGTGGCCGAGTTGGTCGATGCAAGGCAGGGACGGCCCGCCATGTGGGTTGGTCATTCCTATGGCGGGCTTTATGTTATTGGTGCCCTTGTCAACCATTGGCTTCCATCGGATCACGTAGCAGCCGTCGCAGTATTTGGCACTCAGCTTCGTGATGGGCAGCGTTATCTCCGATTCTGGCCGCTGACCAGGCTCGTGCAAGCAACTATCAGAGCGATCGGTTTTTTCCCGGCTCGAGGGCTTGGCATGGGTCCGGAGAACGAGCCTCCAGGGATCATGAATGAAGCATTGCACTGGAAAAGCTCCGGCCGATGGGCGGCACCGGACGGCACGGACTACGAGGCCGGTATCGGTTCGTTGGCGGTGCCCGTGCTGGCCTATGCCGCAGCCGCAGACAAAATGGACCCACCAGAAGGCTGCCGGGCGTTTCTGCAGGCGCTAGGAGGCGCCCGAAAGGAGTTTCGTTTGCTTGGCGAATGCTCCGGCTTCAGCCGCGACTACGGACATGTCGACATGCTTGTCAGCAGGGCGGCGGAGCGGGAAGTATGGCCGGATCTGGCGGCGTGGTTGGCCGGGAACCGGGAAATGCAGTCGTTGGAACCGTAGCGGTCGCCACCCTGGTATTCAGCATTCCGTGGCACCTTGCTGGTCTGTTACCCGATTTTTATCTGATGATGTCAATTTCGTCTGAGCGGAAACGCTGATTTGCACGGATCGGAAAACTGTGCCTGTCCCGGTCTTTTCGGGAATTTTATGCCTGTCTCGTTTTTCTGTGCCTGGCAGGATCTTCGGGATCTACGGCGCACTTTGTGCCTGTCCAGGTCTTTGTTTGTGATGGCAGTTTGCCGTTATCGTCTTTTTGTTTTTGCGGTGGTAGTTTCTTGGGCCGAGTTCGGGTTGCCGGACAGTATGGTATTTGGTGCTTCAATGCAGGAGCAGGAGCGTGCTGATGGAACAGTGCATGAGGTTGGAGCAGAACCGGAACGTGGACTGGTACGAGCTATCGGATGAAAGAATCCTGGTGGTATTCAAGGACGGCAGTATCTATATGCAAACGGGACCGGTCGGGCGTGCTGAATTCCTCGGGCTGGGCAGAACGGTTACCCTGGCAAGGAGGGCACGTGATCTCGTTGAAATGATGGATGGCCCCCATGCAGGACAGGTGACCGGCTGATGGTTGCAATGGAAAGGTGCTGCCGGCCCGTGTTTGCGTTTCCGGAACCTTCGTTCAGCCATCGCGACAGCGGTTATTTGTAAAGGAAGGTTAAGATTCATTCCTGTTACCCGGGCATGCCGAAGCGCGATTCGTCTTTTCCCGGGGCATGAAAATGCAACCGGGCAGGCGCTTGAAACCCGCATTCTGCGTGGCTTTCAGGGTATCTCCTGTTTGCTGCGGTATTTGGAGGAAGTAACTTCCCGGGCCTCGGAAAACATCACAGATTCTGGCGCGAATGGGCAAAGGCTGCAGTGATATCAATATGACTCCATGGTGCAGGTTCGTTAAGTAATGCTAAGTTCCTAGTCCAGAGTCGGAGTGCCCGGCGTGGCTGTTCGGTGGGGGCTACCGAGATGAGTCGGTAAGCACCTGCTACGGTTCGCGTCGGCCTGTTGTCTGGTTATCGGGAGGGGAGTTCCATGGCGCTTCGTCAGGATCTGGAGAGCAATGAGAACATAGCGTGGTACGAATTCAGGGATGACAAGGTTGTTGTGGTATTCAAGGACGGGAGCACCTATATGCACACCGGGGGGCATGAAGGCGGGGCGGGTCGTGCTTTTGACAGGATTGCCGCAGCCGCGAGCAAGGGGCGTGACTTTTTGCGCATGGATAAACAGGTCTCGAAGTAGCCTCGCCGGAAACTGTAAAACGAATCCGGAAGGCTCTTGCACAAGACATGTTTTCATCTTGCCACGGACTCGTTCCTTATAATCCGGAGCATTTCCTGCAATACCTGTGACGAATCCGGGATGGAAGGACTGGGCCGGCTGTTTTTCAACCGTCTGCCCGGGCCGGTTCGAACTTCTGTTTCTGGGCCCCGCGGCAACAGACCCGACTTCAGTGTGGCGCCGGAGTCTGTGCCCGCATCATTCAGCAAGAGCCGTTTTCTTCACTGCCGGTATTGCCCCGTAAACGTGGAGGAGAAACGCATAACGATAGGCTACCTCCCTAAGGTACTCGAAACGCCCGCTTGCACCGCCATGGCCGGCACTCATATTGGTGCGAAGCAGAAGTAGATTATTGTCGGTCTTCAATGTCCGCACTCTGGCGACCCACTTCGCCGGTTCCCAGTAAGTCACGCGCGGGTCACTGACGCCGGCGGTGACAAGCAGGTGGGGGTAGCCCTGTTCCCGTACATTGTCATAGGGCGAGTAGGCAAGGATCTCCCGGAAGGCCTGTTCGTCCTGGATCGGGTTGCCCCATTCCGGCCATTCCGGTGGTGTCAGCGGCAGGGTCGGATCCAGCATGGTGTTGAGGACATCCACGAAGGGCACATCTGCAATAGCTGCGTGAAAGAGTTCCGGACGCTGGTTGAGCACCGCACCCACCAGCATGCCGCCGGCGCTTCCGCCATGGGCTGCGATTCTTCCCTTTCCGGTATAGCCGGCATCGATGAGATGCTCGGCACAGGCAATGAAGTCCGTGAAGGTGTTGCGTTTGGCGGAAAGCTTGCCCTGGCGATACCAGCGGTAGCCTCGTTCCATCCCGCGGCGGACATGGGCAATGGCGTAGACAAAGCCCCGGTCCACCAGGCTGAGCCGGTTCGGGGAAAAGCCGGGGAGGCTGCTCATGCCGTAGGAACCGTAGCCGTAGAGAAGCAGGGGCGTATCCGGGCCGGGACAGGTTTCGCGGTGATGGAAAAGCGACAGCGGCACGGTTTCGCCGTCCGGTGCCGTGGCCTGAAGGTGGCGCGATACATAGGCGTCAGGATCGTGGCCGGAGGGAATCTCCCGTTCCTTGCGCAGGGTGCGTTCCCGCGAGTCCATGTCGTAATCGTAAACCCGGGCGGGCGTGGCGAAGGAACTGTAGCCGAAGCGCAGCATCTGCGTATCGTATTCATATCCGGGTGAGATACCCAGCTCGTGGCAGGGCTCATCGAAGGCGACCAGGTGTTCCTCCCCGCTTCGGCAGTCGCGGACCACTATTCGCTGTGCGCCGTCTTCCATTTCCGTTCGCACCAGGTAATCTTGGAAGATGAGCATGTCCTCGATCAGGCATCCGGGACGGTGGGCGACCAGGTCTTCCCAGTGCTCGCGGCCGGGCCTGTCCAGCGGCGCACGGGCAATGCGGAAATCCTCCGCGCCCCGGTCATTGGTCAGGATCAGCCAGTGATCTCCCTGGTCGCCCGCTCCGTATTCCACCCCCGGCTCCCGTGGAGCCATAACCTGTGGTGTCTGGCCCGGTTGATCCGCGGGGATGATGCGCAGTTCGGACGTGGTGTGATCGTGGCTGTTGATCAGCAGGAAGCGTCCGCTTTCCGTTTCTTCCACGCCGGTAAAGAAACCCGGGTCGGTTTCCTCGTAAACCAGGGGCGCGGCAGCCGGGTCGTCGCCCAGGCGATGGCGGTGCACCCAGCGTGAGCGGTGCTCTTCGTCCAGACGAGTAAAGAACAGAGTGCGATGATCCGCCGCCCAGACCATGTCGCCGCGAGCACCGTCCAGTTCCTCGGGCAGGTCACGGCCTGTTTCCAGGTCACGGATGCGGATGGTGCACACCTCCGCGCCGCTGCGGTCGGCGGCCCAGGCAAGCCAGCGGTGGTCGCGGCTGTGCTCGGCACTGACCAGTTGAAAGTAGTCGGCGCCCTGCGCTTCCGCATCGCCATCAAGAAGAATCTGTTCCTCGCCTTGCTCGTAGCGGGGGCGCCTGCAGAGCACGGGGTGCTGGCCACCGCTGCGGTACCGGCTGTAATACAGCCAGGGCCCGTCCGGTTCGGGGACGGTCGAATCATCCTCCCTGATGCGTCCGCGCAGCTCCCGGAACAGGGTTTCACGGAGCGCTTCAGTGGGCGCCATGACCGCTTCGCAGTAGCGGTTCTCTTCCTCCAGGTAGGCACGGATCTCCGGGGCCAGTTTTTCCGGCTCACGCATGGCCTCCTGCCAGCGTTCGTCACGTAGCCAGGCGTATTCGTCGCTTCTCCGGTGACCGTGGTACTCGGTTGTTTTCGTCCGGACCGGGGCAATGGGGGGTTGGGGAAGAGACATGATCGCGTGGCTCCGCAAGCAAGGGGCGCACAAGGTAGCAGACAGTGGCTGTCGTGTGTATGCGGGTGTCGGAGGGGGCTTCGCTCGTGCGCAGGGCCGCCGCCATGGTCGCGGTTCCCCGTTTCTTCGCAAGCAGTTCGGACAGGGCTCATGGCGGGAATCTTTTTCGGGGCGATATTCTGCAGGGGAGCGGCGCTTGCTTCAGACCCGGGTCATCCACTGGTACAACCGTTGGTATACCGGCCTGTTCCACATGAGCTGGAAATGGTCGTGGCGGTACAGCAGGATTCGGGTCACCCGTTCGCTGCCCGGATATTCTTCCGCCAGTCCGCTGTGGGGCGTTACCAGCAGGTCACTCTTGACTGCCTTGTCCGGGGCGGCTTCATCGGAGCGGGTGGCCGCCATGTACAGGTGGGATACTTCATCGGGTACCGGCACTGGCGTGCGCGGATCGTGGGTGTGAAGGATATCTCCGGCCTTTTCCCGGTCCGCGGGCAGCAGGTTGCCGAAACGCAGGTCATGGATTCCGGCCGAGCGCAGGTTGCCCAGGTGGGTAAAGGGCAGGCTCCAGCGGGTGATGGTCAGCAGGCGGTTGGCGTGATTGCCCAGGCGCTCGGCCACGGCACCATGGTGGGGTGTGCCCAGGGTGGCAAGATGAGTCAGGCGCTGCGGCCATCCCATTCCTGCCTGCCGAGCCTGGTGCAGGGCGCTGCGGGCCACCAGTCCGCCCATGGAATGGCCGACCAGAACCAGCCGGGTGCATTCCGTGGCTTCGAGCAGCTCGGCTAGCCGGGCGCCATTGTCGGCAATGGCAAGCCCGGAATTGTAGCGCAGCCGGGTGACGCGGAAGTCTTCGTCGTTGCGGGCCCGGGTGGCAAAGCGTTCGTGTTCGTCGCGCCGCCAGCTCTGCTCGTGGAGGCAGAGGCCGTGAAGAAAGATCAGCAGTGGCCGTTGCGGTGACGGAGGGTCGCCGGTCAACTGCATGGAAAAGCTCAACGGGTTGTTCTGTCCGGCCAGCGTATCGCCGAAGGCTCCGTTCAGCGCGGCCTGGACATTGAGCCATTTGGGATCCGGTTCGCTCTCCGGGAGCCTATGTCCCATGCGTCCGACAAGATTGGCCGGCACCATGAAACCGTCGCGGACCAGTGAATACACCGGATCCGCCGTGCCCCGGTCGGAAAGGACGGGGCCGGCGGGAGTCTGACGGCGGATCACGCGATGCAGTCCGGCGGCCACGCCCACCACTTCGGCGGCCAGTGAAAGGCCGAGCTGGCCGGCGCCCAATGCGAACCGGGTTCCGGGGTTCTGGTTTCGGAATGGTCTGACCATGCTCATTTTATGCAGCATGACGGATGTTCTGTACATGGCTCTGGACGACAGCGGTGCCGGCGCTGCTGCAAACGTCGGAGTGGCCAATCAGGAACCCGGCTGTATGGGGCAACAGGATGGGGCGAATGTCCCTGTCCCTCACTCGAGGGTACTGTAAAGGGGTTCATGGGATCTGCAGGAGCGTTGCTTGCAGCGCGAACAGCCCCGGATTCCGGCATAGTGGCGAATTCATCGCGCACCAGGGTGTGCTCTTGCGGATCCTTTTACGACACCCGGGCCCGGGGATCAGGTGCTCGCGGGTTTGCGGGCCACCAGATTACTGTGCATGCCCATGAAGTGTTTCAGGCCGGTGTCGTTCAGATCACCGATCACCTTGTGGTTCACTGCGCGCACCGCTTTTCTGGTGGTCTCGACGCTGGTGTCCAGTGCCTTGCGGGTAACAAACCCCATATTTACCGTGCGGCTGTTACGGACAAAGAAGTGTTCAATGATCCCGTCGGACAGTTCGTCCATCACCCTGGAGATCATGGGTACTTCCGTGGTGCCCCGGCATTCGGCGCAGACCTCCACGGCCTGTCGGAAGTCGGCGGCATAGTCGTTGCTGATCGGAAAGCTGACCCGGGGAAGGTGATCATTGTGTTCGTCCGCCGGCCAGTACAACTCGCGGACATTGGCGGCGACGGGCGCCAGTTCCGCGTTGCTTGCCTTGCGGTAGATCTGCCTGGTGAGCAGATGGGAAGCCTTTCCCGCGGTGGCCGAGGCAAAGTCCACCACACGGCGCTTGCTCCCTCCCAGGTTCACCATGTCGGCGGGCTCTATCAGAAAAAGGTGGATCAGGTTCTCGGTAAGTTGATCGACCATGGAGATGTACTGATCCGCCGCACCGGGAAGATTCTTGTCCATGGTGGTCAGAAAGCGTTCGATGCTTTCGACCAGTTTCTCATTGGCAGGTACCGCGACCACATCCTGCATGGATTTGCCCCCTGATACTGTTCTGATAGCGCACCGGAGTGTAACGGCGGCGGCTGGAAAAGGAAAATACACCCCGGCGGGGCAAGTAGGTCCTAACCGGCAATGGCAGGGGAAGCCTTTCTCATGCGCCTGCCGGCCCCGGGAAGTAGAATCGTGACAGGCACCAAATGGCAAGGATTCCAGGACAAGGATTCCAGGACAGGCACAGAATGGAGGAGGCCGGGATGGAGGGCATCGAGCTGGAAGTGGAGTGCTACGCCGGATACCGGGGCGAGCAGGAACCACGCCGTTTCTGGCTGGGTGGCACCCGACGCGAGGTGCTGGAAGTCATTGATCGCTGGATCGCCCCGCAGCGGCGGTATTTCAAGCTGAAAGCTGATGATGGCGGCCTTTATATCCTCCAGCACGACGAGGGTGAGGGCTGGAGCCTGGCCTTCTACGACAGCGGCGCGCTGGACCCTTCCCGGCTCCTGCAGCGTGGCCCCGGGACCTGACCCCGGGTTTCCCGTTTCAGTCGGCCCGTACCAGCCGGTTCCGGCCCTTCGATTTTGCCTTGTAGAGGGCCTGATCGGCGCGTTTGAAGGTGTCTGCCGCCGGTTCTCCCCGGCCCGCGACCGCCAGTCCTGCGCTGGCGGTGATACGCTGCTCGACTACCCCGGATTTGCCACGCTGGCCGCGCTTTTTGGGCCCCTCGCGGGTCCCGCGAACCCGGAAAGGCTCGCTGCCGAGCCGGGAACGTGCGAGTTCAACGGCCTCGGCGGCACGGTCGGCGTCGTCATGGGGGAAGAAGACGGCGAATTCTTCGCCGCCGTAGCGAAAGGCACGGCCACGTCCGCCCACCTGGGCCATACG
>SLJS01000166.1 GCA_007135015.1 Alcanivorax sp.
CGGCACCGTGCCGGATTCCGGGGTTTTCGCGCTGCAAGCAGCGCTCCTACAGGTGCCATTAGACCCTTTTGCAACACCCTCTCACGAGGGGAGAGGGGCTTCAATAATGGCACGGCCTCTCTCAGAGCGAGGCACTATTCTTTCTTTTCGCTTGCCACTCGCCACTCGCTTCCCGCCGCTACGCGCCTGAAAGGCGCGCTTCCCTCCGACCGCCGCCAACGGATCACTGACCACTTCCCTGGCGCGAAGCTTCCCGGTTGATGGTTCGCTGCAACTGCAGCAGGGCGGGGTAGTGGGGCCCGACAATGCCCTTGCCCGTGGTGAGCAGTGCGCCGGAGAGATTGCGGTCCGGGTCCGCCCAGCAGTAGATGCTGATAAAGCCCAGATGGCCGAAGGCCCGTCGCGTGCCGGGGCCGTAAAGGCTCAACAGGCGATTGCCGAGAATAAAGCCCGCGGAGTAACGCATGGGAAACAGCAGTGTGCGGTCCAGGCGCGTGCCCTGGCGGGTGGGGGCCGTGGCGCGGCGCACGGTTTCTTCGGCGAAGATGCGCCGGCCGTTCCATACCCCGCCGTCGAGCAGCATCTGGTAGAAGCGGGTGACTTCCTCGGCGGTGGCGTAGAGATTCCCCGCGGGAATGACCACCTCGCGAAAACGCGGATCATTGGAAGCATCCACCGCCTCGTCCAGGGAGCCGCCCACCGCGTGGGTGAGAAAGGCATCCACCAGCGACAGGGCGGGACCAGTGCTGTAGTTTTCCGCGGCCTCCCCCTCGGGCAGGCCATAGCGGAACCACCGCATGCCCATGGGCTCGCGGATCACGCGGTCCAGCAGGGTGTTCACGCACTCGCCGGTGACCCGCTCGATCACTGCACCCAGCACGAAGCCGGCGGTCAGGGCGTGATAGGCCTGTCTGCGCCCCGGCAGTTCGGGCTTCGCGCGCAGCATCAGATCCCGCAGCCGCTCGGGACGGAACAGGTCCTCGGCGCTGACCGGCTCGCGGATGCGGGGAATGCCGCCCCGGTGGGTGAGCAGATGCATCAGGGTGGTGCGCTCCTTGCCCTCGCAGCCGTACTCAGGCAGGTAATGGCACACCGGCCGGTCAAGATCCAGCTCGCCGCGTTCGGCAAGATGGTGGATCAGCATGGCAGTCACCGGCTTGGAAGCGGAGAACAGGCATATGGGGGTATCCACACCCAGCGGGTTGTCATCCTCCAGGTGTGCATGGCCCAGGGCGCGGTCGAAGAACAACTGGCCGTTGCGGCGCAGGGCCAGGGCGATGCCCGGGCTCATGCCCGAGGCGTACAGGCCCTTCATGCCCCGCCAGATGGCATCCGGGGCAGAGGGAGCCAGGCCCGCCTGTTCCGGGGGCACCTCCGTGCCGATGTCGCGGATCGAAGAGACCGGTTCCGGCAAGGGACGGGGGGTGCGGGTGCGCATGCGGCGGTTTGGGAATAACATCTGATGGCCTTCTGCAATTTGGTACTATTGTCCGGCGCCTGTCGACCGGGTCAATGACACAATGGACCCAGACAGGACAATCGAGGACAGGAGCCATCCCGACGGAGGGCAGCATGAGCGCCATCAAGCAATCCGATTTCCAGAGTTTCGAGGAATTCTATCCGTACTACCTGCAGGAACACGGCCACCCGCTGTGCCGGCGCCTGCACTTTGCCGGCACCCTGGGCGTGATCGCCATCGTGCTGGCCGTCTTGCTGGGGGCGAGCGCCTGGTGGCTGCTGACTCTGCCGCTGGTGGGGTATGGTTTTGCCTGGGTGGCCCATTTCTTTGTGGAGAAGAACCGCCCGGCGACTTTCACCTATCCGTTGTACAGCCTTGCCGGGGATTTCCGGATGTTCAAGGACATGCTGACCGGCCGGATCGACTGGTAACCGGTCATTCCACCGGTTCCGGCGGTGGGTGGCTCGGCACGTGGGTGCGGATCACTTCCAGTATGGTCTCGCGGATCTGCTCCTCCGGCGGGGTCAGCCCCCTGGGCGGTTCGGGGCCGAGCAGGAAGTATTCCCGGCGGAATTGCCCGTCTTCGAGCAGGTAGCGCTCCTGCCATTCGATCAGACGGCCGTGTTCGTCCCGGTAGTACCGGCGGGTCTTTTCAAGGGGGATGATGGCGCGCTCCATTTCCTCCTCGTCAAGCGCCTGCATGCCCGGCGGCTCGCGGGTGAACTCCCCGGCCACTGATATCGGCACCAGCAGCGCAAGAGCCGTCACCATCCACCTGTTCATGCTTATCTCCTGAAGAAATGAAGGATCAATGACAACACGATACTGACCAATATCATGGTGGTGAGCGGGAAATACAAGGTGCCACCGGGCCTTTCAATGATGATGTCGCCGGGCAGACGCCCCAGCGGCAGCTTCGACAGCCACGGCCAGGCAAGCCCGGCCAGTACCAGGATGCAACCGACGACGATAAGGGTTCGCTGCATGACGGCAAAGATGGTCTTTCCACACAATCCGGATCAGCATAGGCACAGTGCGGCCAACGGGACAAGCCGTTCCGCGTTGCCGGACCTGGATTCGCCGGAGCACATCCGGAATTTCGTGCGCAGCTTCTACGGCCGCCTGCTCGATGACCCGGTGATGGCGCCGGTGTTCCTGGATGTGGCCGAGGTGGACCTGGACGAACACCTGCCCATCATCGAGCAGTACTGGCGCAAGATGTTGCTTGGTGAACAGGACTACCAGCGCCACACCATGGCAAGACACCGTGCCGTGCATCACAAGGCGCCCCTGCGCGGCGAACACTTCGAACGCTGGCTGCAGTATTTCCTCCAGACCGTCGACGAAAACTACCGGGGCCCCTACGCCGACCGGGCAAAACAGATCGCCGGAAAGGTGATGCACAATCTGTACATGCAGCTGACCAGGATCGATGCGGGAGAAAAACCCTGACGGGTTCCGGGCTATTGCATCACAGTGCCCGTAGCCCGGGTGAAGTGAAACGTAACCCGGGGCCGCAAAGCGGCCATGTACTCCGAATTCCGATTTGTTGCTCGCGAAATTCCCGGATTACGGTCTTCGGCCTACATCCGGGCTACTGAATCGTGTACTGCAACCTCCTCCTGCCGCTCTGGAAGGTTCGCAGCGCGAGCGCCGCTCCTGCAGGTGCCATGAAAGTTTTTTCGATATCTTCGCGCGGCAAGTCGTAGCAGAAGCTGATTCTATTTCGCCGATTCCGTAACGCTCTGTTTACGGGTTTTCTATAGCAAGAAAGCATGATGGCAGATTGAAATTATTGCCGAAGAAATTTTCCCTGGAGGCTGGATTCCGGGAAAAACATTTGCTTCACTCTGCGTCTGTAAACAAGAAAAGAGGGTAAACGGGGGATACATGGAAGTTTCAATTCGCGCATGGACGGCGCAGGTTTGTGTCGTACTGTCTCTTATTCTGGCAGCCCTTCCTTCCACCGCCCTGTCCCTGGACTGCAGTACCGCAAGTGCCACGCCCAATGAGCTCTGGCCGCCGAATCACAGTTTTCAGCCCATAACCATCTCCGGAGTGGAAGGCGGGCAGGGCCAGATCGAGATCGAAACCCGTTGCGTCACCCAGGATGAATCCGTAAACGCAAAAGGCGACGGCAACTTCCGGCCGGATGCCCGCTCGCTTGGCGGCGACACTGTGGAAGTACGCGCCGAGCGGGCCGGTCCGGGCAATGGCCGCGTCTATCAGATTGATTTTCTGGCCGAGGACGCCAGCGGCGCCATGTGCGTCGGCGAGATCGAAGTTCGCGTGCCGAAATCGAAGCGCCACGGCGCCCGCGACAGCGGCGAGCGCCACGAGTCCACACCGGAGAACATCGACTGTTCCGGAGAACTGCCCAACCAGCCTCCCGAAATCACCAGCATCCCCGAAACGGACGCGCGGGCGGAACTTGTCTATGAATACCAGGCAACCGCTACGGACCCGGACGGAGATCCGCTCGAGTGGACCCTCGTGCAGGCCCCGCAAGGCATGCACGTCGACAGCGAAACCGGCCTGGTTGCCTGGGCGCCGCAAGTCGACGACATGGGGCTTCATGATGTCATCCTCGAGGTCCGGGACCCCCACGGTGCCCGTGACCGCCAGGCATTCCAGATATGGGTTGCACCGCCACTCAATCGTGACCCTGTCATTGAAAGCACACCCGATACCAGAATCTATCTCGGCGATTCCTACCGATATCAGGTAGAAGCGCATGATCCCGACGGCGACCGGATCAGCCATGAATTGATTGAGGCGCCGGAGGGCACTCTGCTGAGCATGATCTTCGGAACACTTTCCTGGACGCCGGACGAGGACGATCTCGGCACTCATGCCTTCTCCATCCGGGTCACCGACGGCCAGGGTGGCTCCACCTCCCAGTCCTGGGAGGTGGAGGTGCTGCTGGACCCGGAGAACCGGCCCCCGGAGATCACTTCCGAGCCGGTCCGCTCTGTCCGCAAGGATGAACTCTACAGCTACGAAGCCAGCGCCTGGGATCCGGACGATGATCCGCTGAAATGGACGCTCGGGGAGGCGCCGACTGGCATGGCCCTTTCCACGAACGGCCTGATCAGCTGGGTGCCGGAGCAAGAAGGGGAGTTCCCCGTAGCCCTTTCGGTCTCCGATGGCCGGGGCGGCCGGGACAGCCAGGCCTTTACGATCAAGGTGGATTCCGCTCGCGAGCCCGAACCACCGAAGATTGCCAGCGAACCGGTCCGCCACAGTGTCGGGGACGATCCCTATTCCTACCGGCCCGAACTGGAGAACAGCAACGAAGAAATGCTCAACCGGTGGTCGCTTGAGGGAAACGTCCCAGGTCTGTCCCTCAGCCGTTCTGATGGGGTTCTGTCGGGTCACCCCGCGTTGTCTTCCGTCCGGGGACTTCAGGCTTCGAATGATGCCTGCTACGGCCGGCCGGGCGACAGCGAAGTGGATCTCGATACCGAGCTCTTGTGGCATTGGGATGGGGACCCCGCCCATCCAGAGCATACAAATGTTGAGCATGGCCCGGTGGTGATTCCCCTTCAGGATACCAATGGCGATGGCGTGATTGATGCGCACGATGATCCTGCCGTGATCTTCACAAGCTACCGCGGTACCAGCAATCGGGACAATGGGGTGCTTCAAGCTGTTTCCGGAAAGGACGGATCATTGCTCTGGCGCATTGATGATCCGGAGCTCCGCATGGTGCCCATTGCCACGCCGGCCGCCGGGGACGTTACCGGCGACGGACGACCGGAAATCGTCACGTCCCTGGAGGATGGGGGCCTGGCGATGTTCTCCAGAGAAGGAGAGCTGCTCTGGGAAAATCGCACGCATATCACGGTGGACGGCAAGGGGCCGGTAATCGCGGACATCAATGGTAATGGTGAGGCTGAAATTGTCGCCGGACGTTATATATTCGACAAGGATGGAAGTATTGTTCATTTCTACTCTGATTATTCGAGCTATTCCAGTATACGGGGGCACCTGCCCGTCGTTGCCGATATTACCGGTGATGGGGTCGCCGAGGTCATTATTGGTGGAAGGGTGATGGCCTACAAGGGAGGCCGGATCAGCGGGTTCTACAACTCCTCGGAAGGCTTTACCGCAGTGGGAGATGTATCGGGCGACGGAGAACCGGATGTCGCCTATGTACGGAGATCACAAGTACGTCTTTTTGACAATAGCGGCACACTGCAATGGAGGACACGGATTCCGGGGAGCTGGTCCAGGGGAGGTCCACCCACGATCGCCGATATGACCGGCGACGGGAGCGCAGAAATCGGCGTGGCCGGTGCGTCCACCTATTCTGTTTTTCGCAGTGATGGTTCGGTTTTGTGGAGTACACCCATTAATGACACATCATCCAGCATTACCGGCTCCACGGTTTTCGACTTCAACGGCGACGGCCGCGCCAGCGTGGTTTATGCGGACCAGGATTATCTCAGGGTCTTTGACGGGCCCACTGGCCGGGTACAGTACGAGGAGTTCAATCCGAGCCTGACCATCAAGGAATATCCGGTGGTCGCGGATGCCAACAATGACGGCCAGGCCAATATCATTGTTTCGGCCAATGACAGGGAGCAGGATGGGCCCACCGGAGTGCGAGTGTTTGCCTCCGCCGATCAACCCTGGATGCCCACCCGCACCATATGGAATCAGAACGCCTATCATATCGACAATATCAATGACGATCTGAGCATCCCGCCCCAGCCCATCCGTTTCTGGGAGGGCCATAACAGTTTCCGGCTGAACGATTTTTCCGATCGCAGCGCGCTGGCACGTCCCGACCCGGCCATTGCCGATCTGCGCTTGCAGGGCGAAACCATCCTGGTCGAAGTGGTGAACCGCGGCCGGGCACCGTCGCGACCCACCGCATTCGAGCTTTTCCTGGATGGAGCCGTTGCGGAGAGCGGGCAGGTGCCCGTGCTGGAGCCTGACGAACGGGAAAGGATCGAGGTTCCGGTCGGTGAAGCTTTGCTCGGCAACACCACAAGAGCCGAAGTGGCCCTGGAAGACCACCGGCTCGACTGCCGCCACGACAACAACCGGCTCGACGGCTTGCTGGTGGATCTCCGTGTCGAAAACCGCTTTGATCTCGAGGACCGTCAGCGGTTCATCATCTACCGGACCAACGGGGAGAACCGCCCCCCGGTGATTACCGGTGCACCGCCGGCCAGCGTGCCGGCGGGCGCGCGTTTCGAGTGGGTCCTGCCCGTGCATGATCCGGACGTGGGTGATGGGCACTGGTTCCGCGTAATCGAGGGGCCTGATGGCCTGAGGATTGGCGAGTTCAGCGGCGAGCTGCAATGGGACGTGCCGCCTGACCGGGAAGGCGAGCATCCGTTTACCGTAGAAGTGGAAGACCTGGCCGGTGCCACCGCCACTGAAACCTGGACCCTGCGGGTCACCGAGCCGGAATACAACGACCCGCCATTCTTCCTGACGGCACCCGTCAGGATTATTAACGACGACGAAACCTATCGCTATCAGGCCCGCGCCGAGGATCATGGCCGGGAGCTGTTCTGGTCCCTGGAAGAGGCACCGGAAGAGATGACGGTGTCGGACGATGGCGAGGTACATTGGAGTGCCCCCGAAGCAGGCGAGCACCCTGTGCGTCTGCGCGTGGCCGACGCCGACGGACTGGAGGCCACCCAGTTCTGGCAACTGCAAGTCAATGCCTCCGACGCGGACGCCCCCGAACCTGATCAGCCGCCGCGGATCGAAGCGGAGCTCGATGCCACTGTAGTGGCTGGCGGTACCTATTACCGCGAGTTCAGGGTCATCGCCCCGGGCGGTACCGTGACGACGCTGGAACTGATCGATTCCCCCGAGGCGATGAATCTCCTGTTGCTCGACGAGAGTGATCCCGGGGATATCACCGGCGTCATCGAGTGGGCGGTCGAGCCCTATGCCGGCGGGGAATTCCCGGTGGTGTTCCGCGCCACCGACGAGAACGACCGGAGCGTCGAAACCCAGTTCGTCGTCACCGTCCTCTCCGGGGATGAAGAGACCGGCGAGCCGCCGCAGATTACCAGTGCGCCTGTCACCCGCATCCACCCGGATGACGACTACCTTTATGAACTGCAAGCCAACGACCCGGACGGAGGCCCCCTGCGCTACAGCCTGAATGAGGCGCCCGTGGGCATGAAGATCGACAACGAGGGCCGGCTCCGCTGGCCCGGGCCGCACACCGAAGGCGAGTATCCGGTGGAGGTGGCTGTCCACGACGAGCAGGGCAACGCCGCGCGTCAGAGCTGGGCCCTGTCCGTGCTGGCCTATCAGCCCCCGGTCTATCTCTCCACGCCCTCGCTTTCCGTGCAGGCGGATGCCGACTATGTCTACCAGGTGGCCGTGGATGACCCGGACGGCGGTCCCGTTGACTTGGCCCTCACCGAGGGCCCCGAGGGCATGACCCTGACCGAGCGCACCCTGGAATGGGCCACAACCGGCAGCGACGTGGGCCGGCATGACGTACGCTTGCGCGCCACCGATTCCCGTGGCCTGACCACCGACCAGGTCTTCAGCCTCGATGTGGTGTTCGAGGCCAATCAACCCCCCGAGATCACCAGCAGCCCGGTCACACGCGTTGGCGTGGACGAGACATACCGCTACGCGCTTGAAGCCACTGACCCGGATGGCGACGCGCTCAGCTGGCAGCTCGTCCAGGGACCCGCCGGCATGGTGCTCGATTCGTCACAGGCCCTGCTCAGCTGGCAGACCCGAGAAGCCGATATCGGGGACCACTCGGTGGAAG
The DNA here is from genome assembly GCA_007135015.1 of Alcanivorax sp. Taxonomy (GTDB): domain Bacteria; phylum Pseudomonadota; class Gammaproteobacteria; order Pseudomonadales; family Alcanivoracaceae; genus SLJS01. The sequence continues at coordinate 8,220 of SLJS01000166.1, forward strand.
TTCGCGTGCTGGACGGCAAGGGCGGCGTTGCTTCCCAGGCGTTCCTCCTGGAAGTGCGCGAGGTCACCGAACCCGGCGATAACCAGCCCCCGGAAATTCATTCCTCCGCGCCGCGCAACGGCAAGGTGGGGCATGACTATCACTACGCGGTTGACGCCGCGGATCCGGACGGCGATGCACTGCAGTACAGCCTGGAGCGCGCGCCAGCCGCTGCCACCGTGAATGAGCAGGGGCTGGTGCAATGGGTGCCCTCTGAAACAGGCGAAGCGGATTTCGCCCTGCGAGTTTCCGACGGCGAGCTCTGGATACAACAGGAGTGGACTGTCACCGTGGCCGCGGACGAACCCCTGTCGCTTTCCCTGGCCCTGATCCCGGAACTGCCAGCCCTCGGCGACACCGTCGAAATCCGCCTCGAACCCGAGGCCGCCGCCGGCGATCTGGACGCCACCGTCACGGTCAACAGCGAGCTCGTCCCCGTCGACGCCGATCTGGTGGCACGCTATACCCCGGACGAACCCGGCGAACACAGCGTCCTGGCCGAAATCGACGACGGCCATGAGAACGCCACCGCTGAAACCGCCTTCCTGGTCACCGACCCCGACGCCGAGGGCGGCCCCCTGGTGGAATTGACCCACCCCGCCGAGGCGGACGAAGTCACTGCCCCCCTGGCCGTCCAGGGCAACGTGGACGGCGAAGCACTGGCCGCCTGGCGGCTCGGCTACAAGGCCGTGGACAACAGCCAGGTCACCACCCTGGCCACTGGCGACCAGCCCGTGCTTGACGGTGAACTGGGCGAGTTCGACCCCACCCTGCTGACCAACGGCCAGTACCAACTGGTGCTCGAGGCCCGCGACGAGGCCGGGCGCGTGAGCCGCGCGATCCGCACCGTCCAGGTCACCGGCGAGATGAAGATCGGCCACTTCAGCATCACCTTCGAAGACGTGACCATTCCGCTGGCGGGCATGCCCGTGACCCTGACGCGCACCTATGACTCCCGCGAGCGCCACCAGGACCGGGACTTCGGGCACGGCTGGTCGCCCGGCTACCGCAGCGGACAGGTCCAGGAGTCCCGGGTGCCGGGGCTGGGCTGGTCCATGAACCAGTACGGCAGCGGCTTTGGCGTGACCTACTGCGTCGAGCCCGACGGCGACCCGGTTGTCACCGTGCGCCTGCCCGACGGCCAGATGGAGCGCTTTGTGGCGCGGGCCACGCCCGAGTGCCAGCAGCTTGTGCCCCAGGAAGACGTGCAACTGGTCTTCGAGCCGCTGCCCGGCACCCAATCGCGCCTGGAGCAGCTGGACTTTGGTACGGTGCGGCTCTACAACGGTTCCCTGGTGGATCTGGGCAACCCCGGCGAGCCCGTGGACCCGGACCGCTATCGCCTGACCCTGGAAGACGGCACCGAATTCACCCTGGACCAGGGCTTCGGCATCCGCCAGGCCCGCGAGCCGGCGGGCAACACCCTGACCTTCACCGACGACGGCATCACCCACTCCAGTGGCGTGGGCGTGGAATTCGTGCGCGACGACGACGAGCGCATCGAACGGGTGATCCTGCCCGACGGCAACGAACTGGCCTA